>NZ_JBVHQB010000019.1:0-196106 GCF_055567635.1 Streptomyces sp. NPDC026500
TCCGAGTAGTCCTTCATCGCCATCGGCGGTCTTCTCGCTTCCTCCGGATCAAGCAGATCCAGTATCAGCGTGTCCACCACTCAGGGGGAGGCCCCAGATCCGCGGATCGCAGCGCAGATTCACGCGGCGCTCGGGGACGCCTCGGATGTGATCAATGTAGGAGCGGGTACTGGCTCCTACGAGCCACCGCAGACGGTTCTCGCTGTCGAGCCGAGCCAGATCATGATCGCTCAGCGCCCAAGCCGGTCCGCGCCCGCCGTGCGCGCGGTCGCCGAGCATCTTCCGTTGTGCGACAACGCTGCCGACGCCGTCATGGCACTGCTGACCGTCCACCACTGGAGTGACCTCGCGGCCGGCATTGCCGAACTCCGCCGGGTCGCGCGCCGCCGCATCGTGATCCTGACCTGGGACCAGCAGATCTTCCGCGAGACATTCTGGCTCGTACGCGAGTACCTCCCGCAAGCCGCAGCTTTCGATGACACCCGTGCCATTCCGATCGACCGGCTGGCCGCTCTCCTTGGCGGGGCGCGCCAGGAGCCTGTCCGTGTCCCGCACGACTGCACGGACGGGTTCGGCGCAGCATACTGGCGCCGCCCCCATGCCTACCTCGACCCACAAGTGCGCGCCGGAATCTCCATGTTCGCCCAGACCGGAGAAGACGCCCTCGCTCCCGGCCTGGCATCGCTCACCGAGGACCTGGCGACCGGCGATTGGAACCGTCGTCACGCCGATCTGCTCGCGCTCGACACCATCGACGTCGGCTATCGACTATTGGTGACAGACGCCTGACCTGCGCCAGGACTCGGGCGAAGAACGGGCTCGTAGTGCGACATCACGAGCTCACCATCAGTAGGGATGGGACCGAGGATTCTGATGGCACGAGACGGGCACGAGACTCATCTACCGCCGGCCGGCCAGCCGGTGAAATGGTCGGCAAGGCCGTCTGTATCAAGGTCACTGGGGCCCCTTCGAAGGCCGAACCCGCGTCGACCGTCTCGATCAGGACGGCGCACCGCCAATACGCACTGGCCCGCCCCCCCGGGCCAGTGATCAAGACTGCAGACATGCCGTCGCGGCACGGCACCGCGACGGCACTCGGTTCAGATCTGAGTGCGCGCTCGTTCGACCCATCCCAGCACGCCCTCGGCGCCGCACTGTTCGGCGGTGGTCTGCGCCTCGTCGAGGTATCCGAGGGCCGCCTCGCGGTCGCCCGTCTCAGCTGACAGGTAACCAAGCGCCACCAGACCCGCCGCCACTCCGGGCAAAAACCCGATCTCGCGTCGCAGGTTCACCGATTCGGTCAGCAGAGCATGGGCTCTGTCGAACCGTCCCGCCTCCTTCTCCGTGAAGCCGAGATGGCGCACCGAGTAGGACATGGTCTTCCGGTCACCGACGGACTGCGCCAGCGCATACGACGTTTCGAAGTACGGCCTGCCAGTGGCGCTGTCGTCGCGTACCACCTGGTGCCAGCAACCGATCCAGAACAGGGCGTCGGCCTCACCGCTCGCGTCATCCAGGCGGTGGTACAGCTCGGCCGCACGCTCGAACAGGACCAGTTTCCTGACCGGCGCGCTGTTCCTGATGCGCAGGATTCCACCGACCCAGGGCCGTACGCCGGCCACCGTGCTCGCGCTGTGGGCTTGGGGCCCGGTGGCCGGAACGCTGGCCGTGACCGTCTCCGCGCCGTGGCTGATCGCATCCCGGGGGCACGGCAGCTACCGGGTCCTGCCGCAGCTGGCGGGTGTGATCGCGTCGAGCGGGCCGGTCGTGGTGTTCGCGGGGCTGGTGACCACCCTGCTGACAGTGCTCGTGGCGCGTGTCACCGCCAAGGGTGAAGTTCCGCTGCCTCGGCAGAGTGTGCTGGCGCGCGCCGCCCGCCTGGCTGCGAGCGCCGGGACCGCGGTGATCGCGCTGTCGCTGGTGGTCCTGTCGTACGAATCGGTGGCGGCGCGGATCCAGACCTCGTTCAGCGGCGGAGGGCTGCTGTCCGAGCCGGGCGACCTGCTGCGCGAGTGGCTGCTGCTCGGCGGCCGGACGCGGCTGGCGACCACGCCGCTCGGCGACTGGTTGCTGTACCGAGCCGTCGACGCGCTCATGCTGGCGGTGGTGTGGTGGGCGTTGCGGCTGCTGCCCGGCCTGCTCACCCGGACCACGGCGCCGGCGATGGCGCTGGGCGCGGTCTGCGCAACCGTACTGGGACTGCTGGTGAGTCAAGTGCTGTACACGGCGTTGGGCGACACCGCCGCCGTGTGGGGGCCCGTGTACCTGTTTTCGAGGCTCGGCGAGGCTGTTCCGGCCGCCCTCATCTTCGGAGGCATGGCGGGGCTGGCGGCCTTCGCGACGCTGCGGCTTGCGGGGACCGTGACACGAGCGAGCTCCCCCGATGACGGAACGAGCTGAACCCGACACGGTGATCTCATCGGCTTCTCCTGCGACGGTGACCTCCCCGTCGTGGCTGAGCAGGTGGACGACGTGAACTGGTCCGGACTGTTCCACGCCCTGGGGCCCGCCTCTGACACGCCGCGGCATCTGGAAGTGCTCCTTGCTTGCGTGTCGTGTCTGCCAGTTCAGTTCCTGAGGACTCTCGTCGTTGCACTGCTCAGGACATTCGTGAGGCTCCTTGTGTGACACCTGTACTGCAGTATGTGTGCCTCTTGACACTGCACGAAGCCCGGTGACCTCCGTAGGCTTGGGGCATGTTCAAATCTCACAAACCAGGACCAGACGATGCCTGGGAAGGCATCGTCGAGAAGAAATCGCGGGGCATGCTCGACGGCTCGAACATGTACCACTTCGTCAGGGTGAGGCGTGTGGACGGCCAGTCCATAAAGGTGCGCATCGACCGTGGGCTGTGGAAGTCGATCGGGGTCGGCGATCGCATCGTAAAGGAGCCAGGCAGCGGCCCAGCCAAGGCGTAGCCTCCCAGGGCGCGGGACGGAGAACACCTCGCAACGACCCCCGCCAGCACCCACAGGCCGACCACCGCATCCCCGACTCATCCAACGCCGCACGTCGCTGCTCACTCGGCTTCGCGGCCCTCCGGCGGGCGTTACTTCGGCTCGTCAAGGTGCATTGTTCCGGAGTTCCTGATGAGCTCGATGTGGTGGCCGTATTTCGTGGTGTGTGAGGTATGCGGACGGGGGCGTGCTGGCTGCTGCGGGTCGGTGGCGCCGGGAGACGGTACGGATGCAGGCGACCGAGCTGTACCGCGGGTCGCCACCCCTCTCCGGTGCGTATGCCGATGCGGGGACCGGGGTCTCGGGCCGGCGGGCGTAGGACACCATGCGCACGGTGCGGGCCAGATCGGGGGTGTAGGTCCAGCGCCGGGCCAGCGAATCGGCGGCAGTAGCGCGAAGCTCCCCGGCCGGTACGAGCGGCGCAGGCACCCCTGTCCACGAACAGGCCCTCTACGCCGGCGCACCGCCCCCAGAACGTCTCCTTGCCCTCCTCGTCCTCATGGACCAGCAGGTACTTGACCGGGAAGCCTCGCCCCCAGGCAGCATGATGTTCGACCTGCACCCAACCCCCGAACGACCGGACGAGTCCTCGCATCCACGATACGTGGACCGTCCCCTGCGGCCTTGGCGATCGGACGAGGACGGCCCGCACGACCGAGCCCTGCCTTCTCGCGGCCGTCCGATCGAGGGCGGGCTCAAGTCGGCGGGCTCGATGCGGGCCTGGGGCGCTGCGGCGCGTTCGCCTCGTCTGGAGGTTCCGCCCGGCGCCGAACACCATTGCCGACGCTGGCGCCGAAGGTGCGTCAGTGGTGGTGGCCGTGCCGGCCGAGGGTCTCCACGGGGGTCGCGCCGGGGCGAGTCCACTGCGGTACGGGCCGGCTGGTCGGGCCCCAGGTGGCGACGCCGTCGGCGTCAGAGCGCCAGTACCAGCAGGCCTGGCGGCCGACGGAGGGGTGCGCCTCACGGACATCGCCGATCACGGGCCAGCCCTCGGGGTTGTCCTCCCACGCCTCGCCGCGGCCGTAGGGCGTCATGTCGAGCAGGCCGAGTGACCCGTTGACCGGCTCGTTGCCACGGCCCGTCGTGGAGTAGGTGAGGAACACGCGGTCGCCATCGCGCAGGAAACAGGTGATGTGCCCCATCTCTCCGCCGATCGGCGCCTCCACGCCTCGTACCGAGTACCAGGGCTGGACGTAGCCCATGAACTCGACGTAGGAGGCCACCTCGTCCCGAGGGCCCGTGGTCAGGATGGCGAACGAGACGCCGCGGGCGTTGAGATAGACGGCGTCCTTCACGTGCCAGGCCGTGGTGGTGCAGCCCTCGCACTGCCCCTGGTGCGGCGCGCCGTCGTACCACATGTGCTGGTAGACCACGAGCTCGTCGCGGCCCTGGAACAGGTCCAGGAACGGGACCGGGCCGTCGGGTCCGACGACCTCGACCGTCCCGTCGAGCTCCACCATCGGTAGCCGGCGGCGGGCCGCGGCGAGAGCGTCGCCCTCGCGGGTGTGGGCCTTCTCGCGGACCAGGAGCTCGTCACGGGCGGCCTGCCAGGTGGCCAGGTCGACGACGGGCGGGCGGCCGGGCAGCGCGGCGGTCGGGTCGTTCGGCGTGGTCGTCATGGTGTCCTCCGTGGTGTCTCGTGCCGGACAGCGTCGTACCACGTTCTACGACGGTCACCAGAACAGACTCGCGACCCGGCCGGAACTCATCGCGGCAGGGGGGGCGCCCTCCGCCGGCCTGCCCGAGCAGCTGGTGGCCTACCTGAAGCGCGACCGCGGCCGGCGGGGGAACGACCGGAAGGTGCGGACCCCGTCGGGCTGACACGTTCACGGACGCGCTCCCAGCCGGGCCTGACGGGCACCCGCTTCTCAGGGACGATGCTTCATACGGGTGGCCGGCTCAGCCGCGGGAAGCGTCGTCGTCGACACGGGGCGTCGGCCCCACCCCGTCCGATGACCTGCCGATCACATCGCGCCGCTGCTCAGAGGGCTCGTTCCTCCGGTGCCGAGCCCTTCGCACTCATCCGGGTCACCGGGCGCGCGGACACCGCGACCGGGCGGCAGGGTAGTGGTGCCGACGTCGGAGAGCACTGATGGGAATCGCCGTCCGGACCGCGGCGTCGTCCGCGGTTCCTGTCCCGGACGAGAGGCCCTTGAGCGCATTCATCAGGAGGTTTCGTGCACGACAAGCCGCTCCTCAAGAGCGTCGGTGAACTGCTGCGCCGACGGCACGGTTCCTCAGGCCGCGCCCAGGCGGCAGGGCCGGACGGGTTCGCCCTGGACGGCTTGAAGGTCAGCGGGTTCATCGCCGGCACGCTCAGCGCCGAGGACGAAGCCAGGCTCGCCGACGAAGTGGCTCAGCTCCTTCCCCATCACTGGGATCTCCCCACCAAGTCGGTGGAGGCATTGACTCCGGTCATCGACCACCTCGGTGGCCAGCCGGAGTTGATGGCCTGGCTGGACCGTCACCCCGGGCGGCCGCGGCTGATCGCGCGGATCTACGTCCTCCTGGGTCACCTCGACCAGTACAGCGACGACCCCGCGGTACTGGCGGCTGTGCGGCACGCCAGAGCTCAGGACCCGTACCCGGTCGGCCTGCGCGGCTACCTGACGCCGGAGACGAACGACGAAACCCTGGGCGGTCTCGCCTACCGGATCGAGGAGCTCCTCGGCGACAACCGCGAAGCGGACGCCACCGCACTCGCCCTGGCGGCCGCCGACTGGCTGCGCGGTGCGGCACGGAACGCCGACACTCCGAACGCCGACCTCCGCGAGATGGGCGAACTCATGGACCACATGCACCAGGACATCAGCGAGGCCGCCCCGCCCGCCTGACTCGGCAGCACGCAGGGGCGGAGCGCGCAGGGGCGGGTGGCCGCGCCGTCCGTATCCGCCCGCAGGTGGTTTTGTGACGTGTGAGGCAGCCGTGCGGCGACGCGGAACGGGCAGACGGACTCGATCCGGTGCCGTACGGCCGTTTGACCACCACGTCAGAAGCGCTCCGTGTGAAGATCCTCCAAAGCGTCGGGCTCGAGCCGGACGGTGCGGTGCCTTCCTCTTCCGCACCTCGACCCGGCCGTGGCAGTCGGCGCTGACGGCTGTGCCTCGGCCCGCGGTGGTGGGACGAGGTTGGGGAGAAGGGCATCGGATGAGCGCACGTTTCGAGGAGATCGACTGGCGGCCGACGGCCATGGGCGAGATCAGCCTGCGTCGTCGGCGAGATCCGCTGTCGGGCGAGGACGTGTACGAGGTGAAGCTCGGTGACGAGTACCTGATGTCCAGTCTCTTCACCACGGGCGAGGTCGAGCTGGCCCGGCTCGGCCTGGCGGAGCTGTCCGAGGGCCCGCTCGACGTCGTGGTGGGTGGACTCGGCCTGGGGTACACGGCGAGGACGGCGCTGGACGATCCACGAGTGCGCTCGCTCATCGTCGTCGACACCCTGGCCGAAGTGATCGACTGGCACCGGCGCGGGCTTGTCCCGCTGGGCGCGGGACTGGCGTCGGACCCCCGATGCCGTCTGGTGCGCGGGGACTTCTTCGCGATGACTGCCGGGAACGCGGCGGGCACACCGCCGTCTGCCGAGGGCGCGGGGGTGGACGCTTCGGCGCCGGCGGGAGACGAGGCCGCCGACGGTGCCGGCGCGGCGCCGCGCGGCTTGGACCCCGAAACTCCCGGCCGTCGTTTCCACGCGATCCTGCTGGACGTCGACCACTCGCCGCGTCATGTGCTGCACCCCGACCATGCCGCGCTCTACACACGGGCCGGTCTGACAGCTCTGGCCGAACTGCTGTATCCCGGCGGCGTGTTCGCACTCTGGTCGAACGACCCACCGGACAAGGAGTTCAGCTCGGTGCTCGCGGAAGTCTTCGCGGAGACCGCCGCGCACGTAGTGGATTTCGACAACCCGCTTCAAGGCGGGACCGCGGCCAACACCGTCTACGTCGCCCGAAGGCGCGATACCTGACAACGCCGAGCTGGACGGCGGCCTTCTCCACATCCCCGACGCCCCAGTACGACGCCGTTCTGCGCCGACCGCAGAGTGTGTCCCTTGGAGACTCAACTCTGGTGGAGGCACTGGAGGCGGTCCAGTTCGTCCTGCGAGAGCCGCAGCGCGCCCGCGCCGACGTTCTCGGTCAGGTGGTCAGGGTTGCGCGTGCCCGGGATGGCCAGCACATGTGGCCCACGGTGCAGGGTCCACGCCAGCCGGACCTGCGAGGGCGTCGCGCCGTGCGAGCGCGCGATGGCGAGCACTTCGTCGTGGTGCGTGCCGCTTGCACTCGCCTCGCGCTGGTCGCCGGAGATCGCGAAATACGGTACGAACGCGATGCCTTGCTCGCCGCAGCTGTCCAATAGGCCGTTGAAATCAGCGAGTCGGTGGTCGAGGCCGTACCAGTTCTGCACGCAGACCACCGGCGCGATGGCCTGGGCTTCGGCGAGGTGCTCGGGTTTGACGCTGGAGATGCCCAGGTGGCGGATGAGCCCGGCGTCGCGCAACTCGGCCAGGGCGCCGAAGTGTTCGGCGATCGAGTCCTGGTTCATCCTGCGCAGGTTGACGACGTCGAGGTGGTCGCGGCCGAGCTGGCGCAGGTTCTCCTCGACCTGGCCGCGCAGTTGCCCCGGCGTCGCGGGCGGCAGCCATTCACCCGACGGGCTCCGTCCCGGCCCGACCTTGGTGACGATGACCAGGTCATCGGGGTACGGGGCCAGCGCCCGGTTGATCAGCTCGTTGGCGGAGCACAGCGGGGAGAAGTAGAACGCGGCGGTGTCCATGTGGTTCACGCCGGCCTCGACCGCGCGGCGCAGGACCCTGACCGCGAGGTCGCGGTCGGTTGGGGCGCCATCAGAGTTCCCCCTCATCCCGTTCCCCGTAAGCCGCATCGTGCCGAAGCCGAGACGGTTGACTTCCCGGTCGCCGAGCATCCAGGTACCCGCGGCCGCCGCGGTGGTCGTCTCCGAGATCAAGATTGGGTCCTTCCCTACGACTTCGGAGCGCCTGACAGGGCGCTCCGATCCTTGGGCGCGGGCGGCCGATCCTGACCGGTACTGACTCCGGTCACCGCAGTTCGCCGCCGTTGCCGACCTCGGAGTATGGGGGCGCGATCACTACGAAAAGAAGGCATGGACCGGGCGGGAAGAGTCACATGGAGAACTGGAACGAGTTGGCATCGTGTCGCGTTGGAAGATATGTGAACGTCGCCACCTGGTGCGTGCTGGGGCGAAGGGGCGCGCACCGGATCTTCCGAGACCCCGGGAGCCGAACCGGCCTTCGGACCTAGCCGGTTGACGGGATCACCGGAAGAAGCGCGCGGTCCGGCAGACTCCGCGGGATGCGTTCCAGGACGCCGCCCGCGAAGACGTCGTACAGCGGAAGCGTCTCCAGGTGGACGTAGCCGATGTGGCAGTCACAGGTGGTCAGGGGGCAGGGGCGTGGGGCCAGTGCGGCGCGGTAGGAGCCGTCGTACAGGCGGCCCAGCTCGGTCCGTTCGAAGTGACAGCGGCTCACTCTTCCGTCGCCGTCGACCGAGATGACGGACTCGCCGGTGCGGCAGGGCAGGCCCGCCGACCGGTGCGGGTGGCGGCTGTAGGGGAAGAGGGGGTCGAGCTCGGTCCATTCGGCGGCCTGCTCGTCCGTGTACGTGTGTCCTTCGGCGGCGTTCACCCACAAGTACACGTGCTCCGGGAGTTCCGCGCGCAGTCTGCGTGCGGGTTCCCTGTGCTCGGGCAGGCCGACGACGCCGACACTGAAGCGGACGCCCAGAGCCGTCAATTGCCGGGTCTTGGCGACGAACCGTTCGTGCGGTGTCTGCCCGGGGTGGTACGTGCACCACAGCGCCACCGTCTCCCGGTCCGCTTCCGCCAGCCAGTCGGTACGGCAGCTGAGGTTCGTCTGGATCGCTACACGCCGGATGTGCGGCTGGTGCGACAGCTCCACGAGCGCGCGGCGGTACCAGGAGCGGACCAGCCCCTCGCCCCACGGGGTGAAGAGCACCGAGAGCCGGTCCTCGCGCTGCTCGCCCGCCCACGCGGTGAACCGTTCCAGCGCCGCGCGGTCGGCCCGCAGTTGTGCGGTGGTGTCGCGGCGCTTCGCGAACGGGCAGTACGGGCAGTCGTAGTCGCAGGAGGCGAGCGGGCCGCGGTACAGGATCGTCAGGTCCACGGAAGCCTCACTTCATCTCGTAGGCGGCCATGGAGTCCCGCACGGCCGGAGAGAAGAATTCGGGGCCTATCGCGTCCGAGTGGGCGAGTCCTTCCGCGGAGAGGCGGAGCCGTTCGTCCGCGGGGTGCGCGAGCCATCCCCGTGCGCCGAGTGTGTCGAGCTCGGACGGGAAGTCGTCGTACGGACCGGATCCGAAGCGCAGCCGGTAGTCCGCGACGGGCAGGCCCTCGGCCTGGAGAAGGGACTGAAGGAGATGCCGGCGCCGTGCCTCGTCCTCGTCGACACGGCGGCCGTGCAGTGCGCGCGAGAAGTCCTCGGTGGCGGTGTACTCGTCGATGATGCCGCGGATCTCCCGCATCGACACGGCGTAGTCGAAGGAGTAGTGCAGCGTCGACGTGTACGAACGGGCACCGCAGCCGAGGCCGATCATGCCGTCGGTCTGGCAGGCGTAGTCGTCCGGTCCCTGAGGCGGCGCGTCCGCGCGCCGGAACATGCGCATCGACACCTGCTCGTAGCCGTGTGCCAACAGGTGGTCGCGGCCCTCCCGGTACCGGCGCAGGCGCTGCTCGTCCCATTGCCGGTCGGCCGTCTGCGTGTCGGTGTGCCGGCCGAGTCCGGTGAGGGGGCGGATATAGAGGGGATAGAGGTAGATCTCCTCGGGTCGCCAGGCCAGGGCCGCGTCCAGGGAGAGACGCCAACTGGCGGCGGTCTGACCGTCGATGCCGTAGATGAGGTCGATGTTGAGGACGGGGACGGCCGCCTCGCGGATCCGTCCGAGCGCCGCCTCGACCTCGGAGCGCCGCTGCGGTCGTACGGCGGCACGGGATTCCTCCTCGACGAAGCTCTGCACCCCCAGACTGAGGCGCGTGGTGCCCCGCTCGACCAGCACGGCCAGCCGGTCGGCCGTGGCCGTGGAGGGCGAGGCCTCGACGGACAGCGGGATCGCGCGGAGATCGGCTCCCATCTCCTGCTCGGCGATGTCGCACAGCCGCTCCAGCTCGGCGGCCTCCAGGAACGTCGGTGTGCCGCCCCCGAACGCGGCGTTGGCGAAACGCGGGGTCTCCTCGTCGCCGAGGGCCTCGCGCATCGCGGCGGCCTGGCGCCGCACCGCGTCCAGATAGCGTCCTGTCAGGTCGCCGGGCGCGCCGATTCGGGTGAACAGGTTGCAGAAACCGCAGCGGACCTCGCAGAACGGGATGTGCAGGTACAGCGAGAGCGACCGCCGGGACTCGCCGGCCCACAGGTCCTTCAGCGCGGGGCGCGGGGCGAGGGGCCGGTAGGCGGTCTTGTGGGGATAGGCGTAGGTGTAGCTCTGGTACGGGCGCGGCAGGCCGGTCGGCGCGGCCACTGGGGCGAGGGTCATGCGGTCGGCTCCAGGAAGAAGTGGCTGTAGGGCACGGTCCACACGGAGTCGTGACCGAGGCGGTGGCCGGTGTAGCCGTCGTCTCCGTAGGCGGTGCCGTGGTCGGAACAGACGATGGCGAAGCAGCGGCGGCGCGAGCTCATCGCGCGGAACAGCCGTCCGACATGACGGTCCATGTACTCCAGGGCCGCCGCGTGGGTGACCCGGCTGTCGCCCGCCTCCCGGGTGGCGCCGGGCAGGTGGAACCAGTTCGGCTGGTGCAGCGCGGAGGCGTTCAGGAACAGGAACAGCCGCTGCTCCTCCGGGAGTTCGGCCACGGTCTTCTCCACCCGTGCGACCTGGGCTTCGAACGAGGTCGGGGAGGCCACCGAGAACTCCGGCTCCCAGTGGCTCTCCTGGAAGAGTCCTGGCAGTACGTCGCCCAGCGCGCCCTGCTTGTTGAAGAAGCCGACGCCGCCGATGCACACCGTGCGGTAGCCGCGGGCGGCGAGAGCGGACACCAGGTCGGGGGTGTCGAAGACGAACGTACGGTCCGCCGTGGTCTCGCTGCCCGCGAACCGTGCCGCGAACAACCGCGGATGAGGTCCCGGCGCCGCCGGGGTGGGCAGGAATCCCGCGAACATGGCCTGGTGGGAGGCGTAGGTGAAGTTCCCCGGCGCGTGCCGCCGTTCCCAGGTGCCGCCGGGCAGATGCGCGGCCAGGTTCGGCAGGCGGCCGGCTGCGGCGAGTTCGACTGCCACGTCGTAGCGCAGGGTGTCGAGGGTGAGCAGGAGCAGATCGTCCCGGCCCACCACCTCGTTCATGTCGGGTGTCCTGGCCGGTCCGGGGGCGGAAGATGTCACGTCCGATGTGCGCTCGGGGTCAGGCTGGTGCATGTGCTGTCCTGGCAGGGGTGTTGAGAAAGGGTTCGATCGGCGGCGCGGGTCGTACGGGGAACCGGTCGGGGGAGAGGGACCGGAACGCCGCGATCTGCGCCGCGTACGTGTCCAGGCCTTCCGCGCCGCTGCCCGGCAGCCCGGTCAGGCGGGGGAGCAGATCGCCGAAGGCGTTGACCTCCCCGACGGCGAACCGGCGCCAGCCGACGGCGGGCAGCAGATCGACGCCCACGCACAGGGTGCCGGGGAAACAGGCGGCTGCCCGCTCGCTGATGGAGAGGGCTTCTGCCCACCGGTCACCGGCCAGCGCGCGCACGGCCGCGAGTTCACCGCGGGCCCCGCCCAGATGCAGATTGGTCAGGGGAGAGCGGCTCGTACGGACCACGGCGTGGGTCGCGCGCCCGGCCACCACCACGACCCGCAGGTCCGCCGACCGGTTGCCGAGCGAGGCCTTCGGCAGCCAGCGCTCGATGTGCAGCCCGTCCGGCGCGAGCGTGTCCACGACCGCGGCGATCTCCGCCTCGTCCGTGTAGCGCCGGATCCGCAGGGAGTTGTGGAGACTGCCGTCCGCCGTGCGTTCCACCGAGGTGGTGGCCCGGATCCGGCCGGAGGCGGTCGTCTCCACGGCCAGTACACCCGACGCGGAGGAACCGTGCGCGAGCTTGACGAAGACCCGCCGCATCGCTGCTTCCGCCATGAGCTCCCGGACGCCGCTCCATCCTTCCACCGCTCGGTGGGCACCGGAGGTGGGGGACTGGGGAACCGGAACGCCCGCGGCGTCGAGGCGGGCGTGGCACAACCGCTTGTCGAAGAGCACCGCCAGATCCGCCGGGTCGTCGAGCCGCCTGCCCCCGCGCAGCGAACCCACACAGTCCAGGAAGCCCGCGTACCAGCGCGCGGAACCCTCCACCCGGGTCGGCTCGTCGGCGCCGCGCAGCAGACGGTCCACCTCCGCGTTCTCGCCTGGGGAGTCCAGCCGTACCACCTCGTCGTCGGCGAAGTCGTGCCCGCCGTCCCGCAGTACGTCCCGCCACTCGACGACACGGGGTGTGCCGCAGTCCGCCTCCTCGGCCGCCGTCGTGAACAGGCCCACACGGCGGTTCTCTCCGTTGGCGACAACCGCCCACTTCACCGGCGCGCCCTGCGGCCGCATCTCGCCCATCCCGCTTCCTCGTTCCGTGTTCCGGCGCCGGTCTGCGCTACTCACCCACCGCGACGAAACGCCAGACCGTCCCGTCCTCCTCCTCGTCGGACTCTGCGTCGTCCTGATCGACGTTGACCAGTACACCGGCGGGCTCCAGCGTCTCCAGCAGGCGCGTCCGCACCGCCGTGCTCAGGTAGTTGTGGTGCAGGTCGAGCATCTTGAGGTGTGTCAGCGGCTGGCCCGAGAGCAGGGCCGTCGCGCCGTCGTCGGTGAGCACGCCCATGGAGAGGTCGAGGTGCTCAAGACGCGCCACGACCGGGGCCGAGGCCAGCGCCGTGCAGATGCCGTCCTGGATCTCGCTGTTGCGCAGGCCGAGACGGATCAGGCTGGGCAGCCGGGTGCCCGCGAAGAATGGCTCCAGGTCGGCGACATCGGCGTCGCCCCCGTACTCGGAGGTGCCGAGCCACAGGTCGAGTGTGGTCAGCGCGGGCAGATCGCTGCCTGCGATGCCGCGCACCGCTTCGACGGGCATGCCACCGGTCTCGACGGTCAGCGTGCGCAGCTGCTCGTGCCGAACGGCGGGGAAGACCAGCTGATTGCCGCCCCGGACGCCGAATTCCTCGAGGGCGGGGAAGGCCCCCAGCAGCGGCGACACGTCACCCTGGACGATCCAGGAGATCTCGCACTCCTCCATCACGATGTCGGCGAGGAACAGTCCGCGCAGTGCGGGCAGCCGGTCGCGCGCGGCCACCAGAGCCGCGATCACCGAGTCGGGAGACGTGTCGTACACATCGCTCCACGCGCCGACGATCAGCGCCCGCACCTGCTCGGTGTCCACGGTCGCCAGGAAGCGCGCGAAGGCGTCCTCCCATTGCTCCTCGCTGTCGTAGGCGTCCACGGCGATGCGCCAGGCGACGGTTTCGGGCGCGGGAAGTGACGTGGACCGGGGCGACTTGTCGTCGGCGCCCGGAAAGGTGAAGGCCGGCAGGCCGTGGAATTCCTTGAGGTGGCTGTTGACGGTCATGCGCGCCCGCTCCTTCGTCCTGGTTCCGGTGGATCGACATGCGTGGTGGAGAGTCCGGAGCGCGCGACCGCACCCAGGTAGACGAGTTCTACCAAGCCCCACTGACATCACGGCGAACAGGGGTCGGCACCTGGGGACGGGAAGTGGGGGAGCGGCCGCCGGCGAGCGGCCCCGAGTGGCTTCGGGCTGGGTATGACGCCTGGTCACGGGGGATATGTCGCCGAGTCATCGAGGGTACGGCGCCGGGGTCCGGAGGCCGATTGTCAGTGGTCGCCTCTACGGTTTTTCCCATGGCACACCCCGTGCCGTGCCGGGAGGGAGACCCATGTTCCGCCAAGGAGACGTGCTGATCGTGCCGTTGGACGAGAAGGCGGTGCCGGACCACGCCCTCGACGCGGTGTCCGAGCCGCGCGACGGACGCGGACGACTCGTGCTGGCCCTCGGTGAAGTCACCGGGCACGCCCATGCCGTGGTCGGTCCTGGGCGGTTGATACGGGAGGCCGGGGTGTTCGGCCCGATGCTGCTGCACGTGCCCGACGGTGCGCGCGTCGTGCACGAGGAGCACGGGGCGATCTCGCTCCACAAGGGCTGGTACCGGGTGATCCGCCAGCGGGAGTACGTGCCGGGCTCGGTGCGGATCGTGGCCGACTGACGCGTCCGCCGGTGGTTTCCGCTCCGGCTGCGGAGCGGTTCGCGGGAGCGTGTGGACAGCACGCTCGGAGGCAGGACCGGGTGGCACCGCGGGTGTCGCGCCGCTTGGGTACAGGGATTCTGAGAGGAACGGCGTGATGGAACAGGGCAGTTGGCGTGCTACCGCAACGCGGACGGGAGTGGGCGACCGGGCGGCGGCCGAGGAGGGTGTCAGGCTCGCCTACCGGAAGGCGGGGCTGGACGCACCCGCGCGTATCGTCTGGGCGCGCTCGCCCCACGAGGCCGTGCGCATGCTCATGGGTGCAGCACTCGTGGACGGTGCGGGACTTGGGGACACCGGCCCCAGTGTCCGAAGCGCGGTCGTGGCCGGACCCTGGGCGGCGGAACGGGCTCGCGCCCACGAACGGCTGGGGCCGGAGGGGTGGAGCGGACACTGGCGGGCCACGGGAGCGGCCCTGTGGGAGTCGACCCGCACGCTGGCCGACCGGGTGCGGTCGGGGATCGTCGAGGACCTCGCCACCGACCGGCACGAGGAGAGCCGGATCCGGCTGCTGCTTCTGGACGCGACCCTGGGCCAGCACGACGCGGCGTGGCTGTGCGCGTTCGATCCCGACGAAGCGAGCGCTTTGGTCGGAATCGCAGCGGTGGCTCGCGACGCGGGCTGGTGGTGGCCGTACGAGAAGGTGGCGGTCCTCAGTGAACGGCCGCTGAGCCTGCACCGCGACGAGGCAGGTCGCCTGGACCGGGGAGACGGCCCGGCACTGCGCTACGCGGACGGCTTCGAGCTCTACGCATGGCGCGGGATGCCGGTCCCGCGCACCTTCCTCGACGAACTCACCGCGCTGACGCCCGAGCGGATCCGCGCCGAGGAGAACGCCGAACTGCGCCGCGTGATGCTGGAGTACTACGGCTACGACCGGTACCTGGACGAGTCGGGGGCGGTTCCCGTCCACCGCGACGAGACGGGGGTGCTGTGGCGGGTCGAACTGCTCGGAGACGAGGACGTGGTGATGGTGGAGGTCGTCAACTCCACACCGGAACCCGACGGTACGACCCGTACGTACTGGCTGCGTGTCCCGCCGACGACCCGTACGGCCCGTGAGGGAGTGGCGTGGACGTTCGGCCTCGCCGCTGAGACGTACGAGCCGTCTCGGCAGACGTGAGGACGGACGGGCGGCCTTTGGCGATGCTGTTGCAGGAGAGGTCTCCGGGAACCCGCGGGCCGTTGTCCGGGACCGGGGCACCGGTCGCGTCACCGGCCGCCGACTGGACGAGTCGTTCGTCGGAGCCGGATTCATGCGCGCCGCGGCTTGCACGTCGCGCCGTGAACGTCGGCCGGCCGATGATGACGGCCGCTGCCCACGGCTCAGCGCCGCTGCCCCCAGGCCATCATCAGCCCGGGGCCGAGTTCGGCGAGCTGGGGCGACGCCAGGTAGGCGAGTGCGTCGTCGATGACGGCGGAGTCCACTTGCCCGGTTTCCTCCAGGGCGGGCCGCATCCGGTTCCACGTCTCGGACCAGAAACGAGCCAGAGGGCTGCCCGCGACCAGTGGTGGGCAGAAGAGTTCACCGGCGACGTTCTGGAGGCCTTCCTCTCTCAGGAAGTGCGGATATGCCGGGACGGCCGACGTGTCGGTGCCGATGGTCGACCGCAGTGCCTGCCACATGGCGTCCATGGTCCGCCGGTAGGCCGACGAGGTGTCCAAAGCATTCGGCACCTCCACGGCATCACCGAGCACCAGCCAGCCGCCCGGGTTCAGCCATCGCGCGAGACGTGAGACGAGCCGACGACGTTCGGGCAGATGCATGAGAACGAACCTGGCATGAATCAGGTCGAAGCTGCCCAGGTCCAGGCTCTCGTCCCTCAGATCGGCGGTGACGACCCGTACCCGCGAACCCCCGAGGTCGTCCAGGCCGCCGGTGTCCCGGTCCAGTGCGACCACCTCCGCGGCGCCCTCCTCCAGCAGCCAGCGGACCACGGTCCCCGTTCCGGCCCCGACTTCCAGGCAGCGGCTGCCCGGCCCTGAGCCCAGAGCGCGCAGACGACCTGTGGTGACCGGGTCGTAGACCAGCGCAGCCGCATCGATGCGCTCGGCTTCCTGCGGGTGCTCCGGCTCGAACAGGTCCTGTCCGTAGTGGCCGCCGGCAGCTGGAGGGCCGGTCATGACCGGCCCTCCAGCCTCGGTCCTCCTGCACCTCTCCTGCCTGTCCGTGCCATGAAGACTCCTGACCATGGAAGATCGGTTACGGCCAGGGTGACAGCTTTCGGGCCGCGCGGCAGATCGTCGATCACAAGATCGGCTTACCTTTGCACCGCCTGTGACCCTTGAAACCCACCTGTAACGCTCATAGCATGATCGAACTCACGACGATTGCCCTGATCGTCCGTCCTTCACTAGAAGAACACGCCGTCTAGCGCGAAGGGTGAGCCACTTGACCAACATCTAACAAATCGGCCAAATAGTTGATATCTATATCATCGCGAATGCTTTCGCGAATAAACAGCAGAATTGCGTTCGTTGCGCGACGTCAACCACAGGCGATGCTGTGGGCCACGGCGGGTGTGGTGGCCTTCGGATTCCTCGTCACGATGGAGATCGTCGCGCGTCGCTACGGCCTGCCGGGACCGATGACCAACCAGGCGCGGGAGGTGATAGTCGCCCCCACTTCGGGACCGCTGTTGTATGCCGGCCTCGCGTTGATGATGGTGGTGCTCACCTGGCGGCAACGGTTCATCGCGTTGGGTGCGGCGATCGCCATCGACGTCGTCTTCCTGCTGGTGCGGTTGGCGGTCGATGCCAGACTGAGCTTCGGCAATGGCGCGCTGTGGGTGATTTTGGCCTATGCGTTCATCGCCATCACGCGCCGCGCGGGCCAGGAACGTGTCCTGCTGCTGAAGGGTGTCGGGCTGGGCCTGCTCCTGGTGGCCGGCCACAAGACGGGCGACACCTGGCTGCTCATCACATCGAAGACCCGTCCGGCAGTCCTCGACCCGTACGTGGCGACAGCCGATCACGCGCTGGGCAACCCGTCATGGGTGGTAGGCCGCATCGTCGCGGCCACCGGCCCGATCGGCACCCACGCTCTCCACCTCGTCTACGGTCAGCTCCCGCTGGCGGCGGCCGTCTTCGCGCTGTACCAGCTGCGTCACGTGGCGGTCGAGCGCCGATTCCCGGGCCATCATCTGGTGCGCACCTTTCTGGTCATCGGCCTGCTCGGGCCCCTCATCTACATGATCTTCCCGGTGGCCGGACCCGTCTTCGCCTACGGTGCCGAAGGCGGGCACTGGGCGGCGGCCAACCTGTGGCCGCACACGGCGCCGCCGATCAGGGCCCCGCACAAGATTCTGTTCGACGAGATCACCCCTCGCAACTGCATGCCCAGCCTGCATACGGCCTGGGCCACCACGCTCTTCATCCATTCCCGAGAGGCCTCAAGGACTCTGCGATTCGCAGGCACCTTCTGGCTGGTCGGTACGCTCACCGCAACGCTGGGATTCGGCTACCACTACGGCGCGGATCTCGTCGCCGGCGTGGTGTTCGCGCTCACGGTCGAGGCGGCGATGCGCTCGCTCGACCGCGGCTGGGACCGGTCGGGTATCCGGCTGGTCGGCTACGGCACGGCCGTCTTCATCGCGCTCCTGGTTTCGTATCGCTACCTGCCGTTGGAGATGGCCAGATATCCCTGGGCGTTCGGACCAAGCCTTCTTCTGGCGATGAGCTCCGTGGTCTACGGCTACGTGCGGACCACCGAACTGTGGAGTCCGAAGACCGCACCAGCGCAACAACCGGAACCGCAACTCGTACAGGCGTAACCGCTGTCGGCCCACAACGCCTCGAAATACCCAGGACCGCCGCGGAGGCCTTCTGCACGGGGAGCTGGAGCCGGTGTTCGGGCCGCGCCCGGGAAGGCTGGAGTTGCCTTGGAGCCCACTCGAAGGTGTTGGGTGGTAGGACAGGCACCGCGACGCGACGTGGTGACCGAGTGGACGACGGGTTTCATGAGGAGCACTCCATGACACAGAAGATCTGGTTCATCACCGGCGCCTCACGCGGTTTCGGGCGGGAGTGGGCGATTGCCGCGCTGGAACGCGGCGACTCGGTGGCCGCGACGGCACGTGACCTGTCCACGTTGGGCGATCTTCGCGAGACCTACGGAGAGCGGCTGCTGCCTCTGCAACTCGATGTCACGGACCGCGACGCCGACTTCGACGCCGTAAGGCTGGCGCACGAGCGGTTCGGCCGGCTCGATGTGGTGGTCAACAATGCCGGCTACGGCCACTTCGGGATGGTCGAGGAAATCACGGAGGCGGAGGCTCGCGCGCAACTGGAGACCAACCTGTTCGGGGCGCTGTGGGTCACCCAGGCGGCACTGCCGTTCCTGCGCGAGCAGGGCAGTGGCCATATTCTGCAGGTTTCCTCCATCGGCGGTATCAGCGCTTTTCCGCTGGTCGGCATCTACCACGCTTCGAAATGGGCGCTCGAAGGAATGAGTCAGGCGTTGGCTCAGGAAGTGGCGCCGTTCGGCATCAAGGTCACACTGATCGAGCCCGGCGGGTTCGCCACCGACTGGGCCGGTTCGTCGTCGAGCACGTCCCAGGAGTTGCCGGCGTACGCCGAGTTCCACAAGGAAGTACAGGAACAGCGGCGCAAGCGCGTCGGCACCCCGGGCGACCCGCGCGCGTCCGCCGCAGCGGTGCTTGAAATCGTGGACGCCGAAGAGCCGCCGCTGCGCTGCTTCTTCGGTTCGGCGCCGCTGGGTATCGCCAAGGCCGACTACGAGCAGCGTCTGGCCTCATGGGAGAAGTGGCAGCCGGTGGCGGAGCTGGCCCAGGGCTGAGCAACTGCTGGACCCGGTGCGGAGCAAGCGGCCGGGCCCTGTCCAGGAGCAGGGGGCCGACCGGAGTTCTCCGGTCGGCCCCCTGCGGCTTGGAGCCAGGGTTCAGGAGCGGTGGCTCTGGTAGTAGCCGCCGACCTGCTCGTGATAGTCGGCGTCGCCGACGTGCTTGGCCCTGTCGAATTCGGGCGATTCCCTGATCTGTTCCTGGGTGAGCGCGACGTAGATCTTCCGCTCGGCCCGGTCCACCCTCTTCACGGTGCCGGCGGGCAGCAGGACATGCCTGCCGAAGATCCACACGCCGATGTCGACGACGAGGTACGAGGAGCCGACGTCGTCCGCATGCTTGTCGACCTTCCCGATGGCGCCGTCGGTGGCCTCGACCTTGTACCCGACCAGATCGGTGCCCACGATGTGCCCGGCGGTCGGGTGGTAGCCCCAGATGTTGTCACTCATGAACGGCTCCCTCGTCGAAATTCCTCGCTCTTCCGCAGCAGAACCGGGGAATCGCAGAGGCGTCATCCAGATTAGATGACCCTTTCGCGGAACGCCGCGCGCCGCGCGTCCCGAATGCCACCGTCGCACACGCGCATCGAAACAATTCGATATCCGTAATCACCGCTGCACGCCTCGGCGGCGGAACGGCAGAGGGCTCGACAGGAAATCACGGGGACGAAGACGGAGAGCGGATCCACGAGGGGTGCGTGCGCCGGTGGGGGCCGAGTACGGTTCGCCCCGTGAACGCGGACGGGGACGTGGAGGGGTGGGAGTCGGGGCACCAGGTCGCCTACGGCTGCGGGGCGTGGGAGCGGGCATGTCACCAGGCACGCCTGTTGGTCGCCTGGCACGAGGAGCGTGATCTCGGCTTCGGCGCGCCGGTACCCCGGCGGTTCTCCGCGGATCCCGGTCCGCGGGCGAAGTGGCCGTGGGGGAGCGCCAGACACACCACGGTGGGCCTGCTGTTGTGGCGGGCCGCCTACGACACCGGGATCCTGGTCGACCAGGTCCCCCTGGCCGATGCCATGCGCTACGGCGTCCAGGGGGCCGATCCATTGGACACAGGTCCCCTGCCCGATGCGGCCCGCAAAGCGGGGATCGGAGTCGGCAGCGCCGCATCGGTGGCCGGCATCAGGCACGTACTGCAGGCCCATGTCGAGGCCGATCCTGTGCGGCCGCGCCCCACCGGGGTGCGGCTGACGCTCGGCTACCGCGTTCGGGAGTTGCGGGCGACGCCCGACTGGGAACTCGGCGACTGGCCGGCGGCCCTCGCCATGGCCCGGCAGGCCATGGGGCGGGCGGACGATCTGCGGGCGCAGGGGACCTGGCACCCCACCGACCAGGAACGGTCTGTCGGCGCGCGGATCGGCCGGGACTGGGAACCACGGCCCGACACGAGCGCCGCCTTCGGGCGCCCGGCATCGCGTTGGCTGGAGCGGGCATCGCGCCTGGCCGAGACCGCCGCCGCACTGTCCGTGGCAGCCGACAAACTGCCGAGCGACGGCCCGGGCAGGGCAGGCCCGCTGGCGCAGGTCCTCGGCGCCACGGCCGATGCGTGCGCCAGGCTGAGGGCCGACACCGAGGAGATCGGGCGCCTGTGGGCGGCGGAGCCGCGCGAACCCGCGGACCCGGCTTCCTGGGAGCTGTCCCACGTACCGGGCGCGCTGCTGGCCCAGACGGAGGAAACGGAACACCTGCTGCGGGCGGTCGCAGTCTTCTTGTGGGTCCTGGCGTGCGGCTGACCGGTGGGAGGATGTCGCTGCGGGCGGCCGTGGCCAGGCTGTGCCCGGTGGTGCGGTCCTACCCCCGATGGACATGGTCAGTAAAAGTTGTCCCGGCGCTGCGCGGGGTTGACGGTGTCACGCCGCTGCTGCTGCAGGCGGGCTGTCCTGACAGCTGATATCTCCCGCAGGTGCGCCTGACTCTCCAGCATCATCATCGAGCCCAGTGCGTGGCGGCCGGTCCTCGGGTTGTCCACACAGGACTGGTACATCACGGCGGCTCGTTCGTTGTCCTGGTAGAGGGTGCGGTAGACCTCCGCGGCACGGTACTGGGCGTACGGGTGGTTGCGTGTGGCGGCCGCGAGGAATTGCTCCAGGGCATGTTCCGCCGGGGACCGGGTGAGAGGCAGCAGCCGCTCCAGGTAGAGGTCGCCCAGGGCGAGCATCGCCTCGGGCTCACCCAGTTCGGCCGAGGCGTGATACCAGCGGGCTGCTTCGTCCAACGACTGAACGATGCCCGCTTGGGGGCAGCCCTGGTGGTAGAGCGAAGCGAGGTAGTAGGCCGCTCGCGGCGAAGCGCTGCTGTGCCGCAGCCGCGGCACCGCGCTCGCATACCGCCCCTGCACAAAGTCGATGTGCCCCAGCAGCTCGATCGCGGCACTGTGGCCGGTGGACGCCGCGGCTTCCAGGAAGAAGACGTCCGCACCGTGGTGCTGCGCGCTGTTCCAGCAGTGCAGGCCGATCTGGTAATACTCCTCGGCGCTGGTCGGCTCGTGTCCGTCCACGGTGAAGTTGGTCCCCTGCCACTGCACCACGTCGCTGCCTTTCGCGTCTTGGCCCGCCTTGGCGGGCACGTGTGGCTCATTGCGCCACAGCCTCGCAAGGAGGGCCGGATCGGCGGTGAGGGACAAGCCAGTTGTACCCGTATGCGTCCCGGTGTGTCGGGCCTCAACAGATGGTATGGCTTGTCGGTCGACACAATCGTAGGCCCGGTCCATGGAATGCCCACTTGTCGTGCGACGTGGATCGGCACCGTGGCCCGTTTCCAGTGGTCGCGGCGGCGAGGCGATGGGCACCGACGGTCGCCGGGTCCCCTGCCGCGATCCCGTCCGGGTTGCCCACGGAGTCCCCTCGGGCCAGCGGGTTTCCAGCCTCGCGCCAATTCGCCTTTACGTCACTGATCACCGCTTCCATCGCGAGTGGGACACGCCTTGACACGCCATCGGACGCTACGACGGCTGGCTGAAGACGTGCGGGGTACCGAAGATCGGCGTCGTGCTCACCTCATCCGTCCGTACAGGGAGGTCTCACCTGTCCGCACCTGGACAACCTCACCCGGAGGGATCGGGTGACGCTTCCTGCCGCTCCGGCGGAAGACGGGTGAGTACGGCCTCGAAGAACCGCCACCCATCAACATAGGTGGCGTGCCCGAAGCGCTGCCCATCTGCCAAGACCTCATCGAGCAAGGCTCTTACGGTCGCCGGCCTGTGGAGATTGAGATACCCGCCGCCATTCAACCGGCTGACGCCTCCCTCGTGAGCCCCCCAACCACCGCCGCCCACCACGCGATCGGGACCGGAGGCGAAGACGATGCGGATGGCACCTGGCGAGCCTTCGCGCGCGACCGCGAGGACCTCTTGGCACGAGCCTCCGACCACACTGCCAGGGTCCGAGTCCGGCACATGGCGATGGCTGACCCACCACCGGAAACGCTCGGGCCCAACAGCCAAGTGCCGATATCGACATCGTCCCATGCCGTCACGTTAACAATGTTGCGACCAACGGCCTGGGCTATTTTTCGTCCCGAGCCACGAGCGTCCCGGCCACCGGGAACGCGGGAACCCCGACCGGAAGGTCGGCGCGCAGGGCCCCAGGACGTACGTCTGGACGAGTCCTAGGTCAGGTCGGGAGGAGCGCCGGGAAGCGACCGGTCTGAGGTGGCTACGGCAAAGAATCGTGCGGCCGGAAGACGTCAACGCTGCTTGTTCTGGAGCCGTGTGATCAGGTCGAGCACCGGGACGGGTGCGCAGAGAACGATCGTGCCGACAAGTAAATACCAGCCACCACCCATCATGGTGATGACCCAGAACAGATAGACCACCAGTGTGCCGGCTGCCGCTGTCATCAGGCAGATCAATACCCTCAACGCAACTGTGATGCTGTAGCGGCGGCGACGGGTTTCGGCCGGGGCGCCCTCCGCCCGGGATATGGCGGGCGCCGAACGAACCGGAGGCGACGGGTCCCGACCGTTTTCCGGGGTGCCCGTCGAGGTCTTGTCATGCATGTGTGTCCGAGCCCCTTCGCGCAACACATGGGAATTCGCGGAACGAAATTCGATGGAGTTCTGGCGCTTGGTCGGATGCATGGCTGGGCGCGCCTCGTAGCTCCCGTGATCCTGGAAGAGGCGCCCGATCCCCGACGTCAGGCGGCGATCATCTTCACATGAAGGTCCGTCAGATGGGAAATCCCGGGCGCGGGACAAGCGGTTCGTGAGCAATGGAGCTCGCGCCCCGAACGGGGCCACCCACGTATGGCCGGGCCTCGTTCGAACTCCTCTGGATCCGCATTCTCACCCAGTCATGAGAGCGACCGTCCGGAAGGCCTTCGGTCGTTCAATTCGTAAGGGCTCGTACAGCGATCCGCCGCAGTAAAGCGGTCGGCATTGTCTGACCCGGATGCCATGCTGTGCCGTCATGGACATCGAATGGTTCTGGAACCTGATTGCCCAAGCCGGCGGCGGAGCAGACGATTCGATCGAAGCCGAAGAAATCGCCCGGCGTGCCGCCGTGCTCCTGGCCGCCCATGAGCCCCGGCAGATCCTCGATGCCCAGCAGATTCTGTGGGACTTGATGGCAGCCTCCTACCGAGCTCCCCTCTGGGCAGCGGCCTATGTCATCAATGGCGGGTGCTCCGACGACGGCTTCGACTACTTCCGCGGCTGGTTGATCGCCCAAGGCCGTACCGATTTTGAGCAGGTCGTGGCGGATGCCGACCATCTGGCCGACCTGCAAGCTGTCCGTACGGCAGCAGCCGAAGGAATCGACCTGGAAGGTGAGCGATCCCTGAGCATCGCCTGGGACGCCTACCGGGCGGCAACCCGTAAGAAACTTCCCGGCCACGCCTTCACCATCAACTACCCCGATCTCGATCCCGCCTGGAACTTCGACTTCGACGACCACGGCAGGATCGCCGCCCGACTGCCGCGGATCGCCGCGCTCCACACGGACTGATCGACCCACCCGGCAAAGATCTTCGGCCAGGGAGACCGTATCCCCGAGCCACCTCAAGAATGGCCGGAGGAGTTCCTCCACCTGTATCGCAAGTGGCTGTCATTTCTGTACGTACGACATGGACCGGCTCGGAGGAGCGGTTGAGCGGACCTGTCGACAACTGGCCCCGGATTTCCGCCGGGTGAACCTGGAGATTCTGGGGAACACCGACCCGTTTTCGCACGCCCACGTCTGGCCGCGGTGCGAGCGGGAGCCCGCCGGGCCTTGGGCCCGGCAGGTCGGGGCGGGGATTGGGGCGGCAGACAACGGCGTCACCCCCTGTCGCGGAGCAGGGTGACCCTGCACAGCCCTCATCCCGGGACGTCGTACGTCCGTGGCACAGGACTTCGTGTGGCGTTGCGGGGGCGTGCCGGTCGCTCAGAACCGAGGCCGGGGGACCCGTGGTCGCGGAGTGGACCGACTTCGTAGCCTCGCTGCTCGCAGGTGTCGAGAATGCGGGGGAGAGCGCCCAGGGCGGACCGCCAAGCGCCGGCGCGGAGGTGCAGTCCGAGTCATGGAGCAACACGGTGCCTCCGCCGTACAGGTCGCTGACGACGGTGCGGTGAACCGACTCCGGGGTGGCCCTGGCGGTCCAGTCCTCGCCCCAGCAGGTCCACAGCACGGGGGTGAGTCCGAGGCAGCGGGCCGCCACATGGGCCGATCCCGACATGACGCCGTACGGGGGCCGGAAGAGTGTGGGCTGCCTCCCCGTGATCTCGGCGACGGTGTCACGTGCCCAACAGCAACGGACGGTGAACCAGCCGTGCACGCCGATTTCATGGCCTGCCGCGGCGATCTCGCGGACCAGTGACGCAGTTCGGCCTGCACCGGCTCGAATCCGCGACCGCCGTCGACAACGCCGCATCGCAGGGGGCGTTCCCAGGACAGCCCGTACTCCCGGGCCGTGGTTGGCTGTTCCAACTGTGAAAGAGCGCGGCACTGTTGATGGCCGTGGCTGAACGGCCACGGCGACGCCGTCGGGGCCGTGCCCCTCTCGGCTTCTCGTCGAGACGTCATGACGAGCTGATCGCCTGTGAGTTGCCTCACCTGCCGCAGTCGGTCGGCGTTCACAAACTGCCTGGCCAGCGGCCACTCTTGCTCATCCAGCGACTGTCTGCTGGCCGGATACGTCAATAAACTGTCATTGCAGTCGGTGTGAGGATCAATACAGGCTGTGACCGTGGCAGAGCGACGTGTTGTTGTGGTGGTGTACGCGGGCGCCATGGCGCTGGACATCACCGGACCGATTGAAGTGTTCGATGTCGCCAACCGGCTTCTTGGCCCGGCGGCCGCCCCCTATCGGATCGACCTGGTATCCGCTGACGCGCCGATGGTGCGCACGAGTTCAGGAGTGGTCGTGGGGGCGCTGCCGCTGGAGGCGGGGCAGGGACCCATCGACACCCTCCTCGTCCCGGGCGGGTGGAGTGTCGGCGAGGTACTCGAGGACCGGGCGCTGGTTTCGTGGATCGGCACGGCGGCGGCCCGGTCGCGAAGGGTCGCCTCTGTGTGCGGCGGAGCCTTTCTGCTGGCCGAGGCGGGCCTTTTGGACGGCAGACGTGCCACCACGCACTGGGCTTACACCGAGGCGATGGCCTGCCGCTATCCGGCCGTGACGGTGGACGCCGAGCCGATCTTCGTCTGGGACGGCCCCTTCGTGACCTCGGCGGGCGTGTCGACCGGGATCGACATGGCGCTGGCCCTGGTTGAGGCCGATCACGGTGCGGCACTCGCATTGGAGACGGCACGGTTTCTGGTGCTCTTCCTCAAACGGCACGGAGGGCAGTCCCAGTTCAGCGCGATGCTCGACGCCCAGTTGGCAGACCATCCGCCGATCCGGACCGCCCAGGAGTGGATTCTGGAGAACCTGCACAACCCGTTACCCGTGGCCGAGATGGCCCAGCGGGCCAACATGAGCCCGCGCAACTTCGCCCGGGTCTTCAGGCGCGAGGTGGGCACGACCCCCGGCCAGTACGTCGAGCGCACGCGCATCTCCCGAGCGCGCGAGCTGCTGGAAACCACCGATCTGCCGATCGGTCAGATAGCGGGCCGCTGCGGATTCGGCGCCCCCGAGACCTTCTTCCGTTCCTTCGGACGAACCCTGGGACTCACCCCGAAGGAGTACCGGCACCGCTTCCAGGTCATGACGCCGTCCGGCCTCATCGACCGGCGCCACGAGACGGACAGGAGCCACGCATGACCACCACCACCTCGGGCGAGCCCGAGGCAGGGACGGTACGCCTGGTCGACCATGTGGCCGACGAGCTCGCGAGGGCGGGTGTCACCCACATGTTCGGCGTCGGCGGCGCGAACATCGAAGACCTGTATGACGCCGTTCATCGCGGCGGCACCGTACTCGGTGTCGTCGCCAAGCACGAGTTCTCGGCCGTGACGATGGCCGACGGATACGCCCGAACCACCGGGCGCCTGGGCGTTGTTGCCGCCACCTCGGGCGGCGGTGCGATGAACCTGGTACCGGGTCTGGCGGAGGCGTACGCCTCCCGGGTGCCCGTGCTGGCCCTGGTGGGCCAGCCCCCGACCGGCCAGGAAGGCCACGGAGCGTTCCAGGACACCAGCGGCAAGGGGGACTCCTTCGACGCCGGGGAGGTCTTCACGCCGATCTCCCGGTTCTGTGCCCGGGTCGAGGACGCGGACTCGCTCATCGAGCTGTTGCCGCGGGCGCTGGCGGCGGCGCAGGCCGATCCGCGCGGTCCAGCGGTGCTGCTGCTGCCCAAGGACGTGCAGCAGGCGCGCATCCGGTTGCCCGACCGTGGCCCGGCGCCCGCATCGGGCGGGCCGTTGTCGGTGCCCACACCTGACGTGCCGACATCGGCGTCGCCCACACCTGACGTGCCGACTCCGGCGTCGCCCATGCATGACGTGCAGACGCCGGAGCCGGCACCGGCGCCGTCGGCGACACGGCTCGACGACGCGGCTCTCGCCGAGGTGTCGGACATCCTTCGCAGGGCGGACAGGGTCCTGATCATCGCCGGTGAGGACGTCGCCGCCGCGGACGCGCGGACGGAACTGGCCGAACTGGCCCGGAACCTCGGGGCGTGGGTGGCGGTCACCCCGGACGCCAAGGACGTCTTCGACAACCGTGATCCCCGGTTCGCCGGCGTGGCCGGGGTCATGGGCCATGCCAACGTCGAGGACTGTCTGCGCCGGGCCGACGTGTGCGTGCTGGTCGGAACCCCGCTGCCGCTCCTGGCGCGCGGCGGCCTTGAGCGCGCCCTCGCCACCACCGACGTCGTATACCTGGGCCCCGAACGGCCGTTCATGGCGGCCACCACACTGGGCGGGGACCTGCGGGACGCGCTGCGCGCGGTGACCGGCCGGCTCCCGCCACGCCCAGCTGCCTGCCCCGAGCACTCCGGCCCCCTCCCCACCGCCATGGCGGGCCCGAACCCCTCGGCCACCCGGGGGCGAAACGTTGCCTACACCCAGGCGGTCGCCGCGGTGGAGGCGGCGCTCCCTCAGGACGCGCACGTTTTCGTGGACGCCGGCAACGCAGGCGCCAGCGCGGTCCATCTCCTCCCGGCACCGCGCCACGGCCGTTTCGTGGTGGCGCTCGGTATGGGGGGCATGGGCTACACCTTCGGCGCCGGGATCGGCGCAGCCCTCGCCACCGGACGACGTACCTACGTACTCGCCGGCGATGGGTCCTTCTTCATGCACGGGATGGAAGTGCACACCGCCGTGGAGTACGCGGCACCCGTGACCTTCGTGATTTTCAACAACAACGCCCACGCCATGTGCTCGCTGCGCGAGGAGTTCCTTCAGGGCGGCGTCCGCGCCAACGACCTTTTCGGCCGGACCGACATCGCCGCCGGGGTGGCCGCCGCCTTCCCGGACCTCGACGTCACCGGAGCCGAGAACGCGGCGCAGTTGCGCCAGGCACTGCTTCGCGGCAACACGGGCGGCGGCCCGGCATTCGTCGCGCTGAACTGCGACCCGGGGGAGATCCCTCCGTTCCTCCCCTTCCAGCCTTTCACCGAAGCCACCAGCAGTACCCAGCACGCCGACAGCAAGGAGAATTCAGATGAGCGACGAGTCGTCCACGTTGGCTGACATCCCCGGCCTGATGAGGATCGAGAACCCCGGCAGGGACGAGCTGACCGCCCACTGCATGGAGCTCACTCACGCCGTCTACCCCCATCACCAGGTCTACGGGCAGTACTGCACCATCCACGAGTACGTCGACTGCCCCCCGGAACTGGCCTACGACTACCTCCGCCAGGGCCACAACCTGGAGGAGTGGACCTGCAGCCTGCGGGACTTCGCTCCCTCCGGCACGCCTGGGCTGTGGGTCGGCCACGACCGGCTCGAGGACGACACCGAGATCTACTGCGAGGTGGTCGCCAACCCCGACGCCATGACCGTGGACTACCACTGCTCCTGGGACCAGGGCGACAAGCTGTGGATGATCTACCTGATGCGCGTCGTGCCGGCCCGCCTGGTGCTCGACAAGCCGGGCTCGGTGATCACCTGGACCAACTGCCGGCATCCCTATTACGACAACAACCCGCACCCCGGCCTGGCTCCCCGCCCGGACCGGCCCTGGGTGGGCGACTTCTGGGACCTCTTCTACGCGGGGCACACCGTGGAGATGAACAACCTCAAGGCGATCCTGGAACACCGTCACCGCAACGGACTTCCGATCAGCGTGGCTCCGGTGAGGGCGGTGGCACAGTGACCACGGTCAGCCTTACCGACGTCGCGAGCTACCTTCCCGGCGAGCCGGTACCCGCGGAGTTCTACACCGACTACCCCGGAGCGGAGGACAAGCTCCGCAGCAACCCCATGTTCAAGGTGCCGCCGGCACGGCACCACGTGGCCGCGGACGAGACCAACGCGGACATGGTCGAGCGCGCGGTGCAGCCCCTGATCGAACGGCACGGCAGGGACGAGATCCGCGGCGTCGATGTGCTGCTGGTGCACAGCCAGCTCCCTGATCTGCCGTTCGTGGGCGCCGGCACCGAGGTGGCACGCCGACTGGGGCTGAACCCGGAGTGGCTCATCGATGTGGCCAACGCCGGCTGCGCCTCCTTCGTGTACATGCTGAAGCTGGCCCGGCAGATCCTCAGCACCACCGATGCGAAGACCGCGCTGATCTGCAACGCGCAGAGCGCCGCGGGCCAGTGTTTCACCCAGTCCGAAGTGCGAAGGCTCGCGCAGGCCGCGATCCCGGGCGACGGCTGCGGCGTGGGATTCGTGACGACATCGGCCGGTGCCCCGATCCTCGACGTGGAGACGCGGCACATCGGCGACTACGCCGGGGACATGACCGTGGCGGTCGACGACGGCCGCAAGTACTGGGAGCCGGGGAAGTCCCAGCTGCGGATCGCGTTCACCGACGCCAGCGTCGCCAAGGTCCTGGCACGCGGCAACCGCCTCGTGCCGGAGGTGATCACGGACCTGTGCGGGCGGCTCGGCGTGGCCACCGGCGACATCGACGTCTTCATCACCAACCAGCCGAACCGCACCTTCCTGCGGAACTGGCGGGAGGCGCTGCAACTGCCCGCCGAACGCCACCTGAACACCTTCGACCAGTACGGGAACCTCTTCGGAGCGGCGATCCCGGTCACCCTGGACCACGCGATCCGCTCGGGTCAGGTGAAGGACGGTGACCTGGTGGTACTGGGGGGATTCGCCCACGCCGGCGACTTCGCCGGCGGCGCCGCCGTCCGCTGGCACGGCGGGCGGGGATGACCTATGGGCGTTCCCGTACTGCACCGACTGGCCCTCAACGAGAGCCCGTACCCTCCCTTGCCCTCCGTGCGCAAGGCGATGCAACAGGCCGTGGCACAGGCTCACCGGTACCCGGAGTTCTATCCCGACGATCTCGCTGAGCGGATCGCCACCTGGTGCCGGGTGGCACCCGACAACGTCGCGGTCGGCAGCGGATCGGTGGGGGTGGCGCTGCAGTTGCTTCAGGCGGTGATGGAGCCCGGCGACACGATGGTCCACGCCTGGCGCACCTTCGACGCCTATCCCTTGCTGGCCGCCATGGTCCGCGCGCAACCCGTTCCTGTGCCCCTGACGCCGGACGGTCGGCAGGACCTGGACGCGCTGCTGGCCGCGCTCGACCACCGCACCCGGGTCGTGGTGGTGTGCAATCCGCACAACCCCACCGGAAGCCGGATCACCGCCGACGCCCTGTCGGCGTTCCTGCACCGGGTCCCCCGGCACATCACCGTGCTCCTCGACGAGGCGTACGTGGAGTTCGCCGGCGACACCGACGCGCCGGACATGTCCGCGTTCCTGGGCGCGCACCCCAACGTCCTGGTTCTGCGCACCTTCTCCAAGGCCTACGGCCTCGCCGCCCTGCGGATCGGCTACGGCATGGGCGCCCCCGCCCTGATGGATCGGATCCGCCGACAACAACTGCCCTTCGGCGTCAACGCGGTGGCGACCGCGGCGGTGCACGCCTCCCTGCGCGCCGGCAGCGAGTTGCGCCTGCGCGTCGACACCATCGTCGCCGAACGCGAACGGCTCCGGCACGAGCTCCTCGGCCTGGGCTGGCATGTACGTCCGGGCCACACCAATTCCGTCTGGCTCGCCGCGCCCGATCCGATCGATGAGGGCGCCGCGGCACTCACCGACGCGAGTGTCCTGACGCGCCACTACCCCGGCGAGGGACTGAGGATCACCGTCGGCAGCCGAAAGGCCAACGACACGGTGCTTGCCGCACTGGCGGGACTGCCCGCACCCCGGTTCGTATCGCGGGCCCTCGACGCCGTCTCACCGGTGGCTTCGGCGCGACGTACCGTCGGCGATCCGAGCCCCGTAGGAGATCGCCCTCGGGTCTGAGCGAGCCGCCCGCAGGACAGCGAACGGTCCCGGTGCAGGTCGGACAGTGCCCGGTGACTCCGGTGACTCCGGTGACTCCGGTGACTCCGGTGACTCCGGAGACCGGAACGCGCATCTGCCAGCCGCCCCGTCGGCTTGCCGCAGTGATGCCTCCGGCGCCCTCTGGGAATGGGAGTTGAGTCACTGAGACGGAAGGGTGAAAGCCGGCGGCGCCATTGCCTTCGCTCAGCGAAGCGTCGCACCCGCCGATGCCGACGCTGATGCCGACGCGGCCGCAGCTGCCGCCGCCGAGGGCGGTGCCGTGGCCGCAGCTGCCGCCGCCGAGGTTGGTGCCCCGGCGGAGCCGCGCCCCGCGTCGGACCCCGCCGTGGCGGAGTCCGAGGCCGTGTCGGGGGCTGCGCCGGACCCGCCGGACGAAGTGTGGGCGGTCGCGCTGTAGGAGGCGGCGCCGGCAGCGCTCGGGTCGGTGCCGTCGACGCGGTGCCCTGGCCGCAGCGGCTATCCTTCTCACCGGCCAGGGCCGACCGCCACAGCCGGGGGGACCGGGCTCGGCCCGATGCAGCAAGCCGCAGGTCGATCTTGGAATGGATGACCCTTCTGCATTGCTGCACTCCCCATGGGCTCGTCCCATTCCAGGGGTGCTCCGGGCGATGGTGCTCGGCACGACCGGACACGAGAACCGCCAACGATCTCGATCCTGTCTGCTCCCTCGCCCTGGCCCGCTGTCTTCGAAAGGTTTTCCTGCACCATGCCCCTGGCTCTGCTGGCCCTGGCGGTCGTCGCGTTCGGTATCGGCACGACGGAGTTCGCCACGATGGGGCTGCTGCCTCAGATCGCCCACGGGATCGGTGTGTCCGTGCCGCACGCCGGCAACGTCGTATCGGCCTACGCCCTCGGTGTCGTCGTCGGCGCGCCGTTGCTGACGGGTATCGGCGCGCGCGTCCCGCACAAGCGCTTGCTGATGCTCCTGACCGGGCTGTTCGTGGTCGGCAACATAGCGTCCGCCCTCGCCCCCGACTTCGGCACGCTCTTCGCCGCGCGCTTCCTGGCAGGTCTGCCGCACGGCGCGCTGTTCGGCGTGGGCGCCGTCGTCGCCTCACGCCTGGTCGCCCCGGAGCGTGCGGCCCGCGCCGTGTCGAAGATGTTCCTCGGTCTCACGATCGCCAACATCGTCGGGGTGCCGGCCTGTACTTCCCTCGGCCAGCAGCTGGGCTGGCGGTCCGCCTACGGCGCGGTCGCCGTCATCGGCGTCATCGCCCTCGCCGGAGTGGCCGCCTTCGTCCCGCACCAGCCTCGCGGGCAGCAGTCCGGCATACGGCACGAACTGCGGGCCATGGGCAACAAGCAGGTCGCCATGGGTCTGACCACCGCCGTCATCGGGTTCGGCGGATTCTTCGCCGTCTACAGCTATCTCGTGCCCATGCTCACGCACCTGACCGGAATCGCCGACTCCTCGACCACCTGGGTCCTCGCGCTCTACGGCGTAGGCATGACGCTTGGCACCCTGATCGCCGGTCCGCTCACGGACCGCGCACTACGCCCCACGATGTACTGGGGACTGATTCTGCTCGCAGCGGCGTTGACGACGTTCTACTTCACGGTCCACAGCACCGTGCCCGCCCTGCTCACCATCACGTTCATCGGTGCGATGGGTTCCCTCATCACCACGCCGATACAGATGCTGCTCATGTCCAAGGCGAAGAACGCGCCGACGATGGCGGCGGCCTCCAACCACTCCGCTTTCAACCTGGCCAACGCGGGCGGTGCCTGGCTCGGCGGCCTGGTCATCTCGGCGGGCTGGGGCTGGGCCTCCCCCAACCTGGTCGGCGCGGCTCTCGCCCTGGCCGGTCTTGGCCTCGCCTTCACGAGCGGTTTCATGGAACGGGGCTACCGACGCTCCGAAGTGATCACGCAAGCGTCGCCCGTAGCCGAACCGGAGTCGCGCGTCCGTACAGCGGACTGACGCAGAGACCTTCGATTGATCTTCGAAAGGGCGCTGGGACCGTTCGGACGACGGGACGCCGGGACTACTCGGACCTGACCGTGCCGTCCACGGCCGGCCCGGCGGACCGCATCGGCCCAGCATGGTCCGTGACACCGGCGTGGTGCGACGGAGTGGCGAATCCACATGGCGCACATCCCTGTGCCTTGTCCGGGCTCAGCGGCACTCCATTGCTGCGCAGCACGTCGCGGAGGTCCAGGATGAGCGGGAACACCTCGTGGTTGCGGTCTTCGCTCTGTTCGTCCCACGCACGCTGTTCGGCCTCGACCGCCGTCCGGTCCTGGGCGAAGACGCGCTCGGTGAAGCGGCGGATGAGCGGCCAGGCGAGATGGAGCGCCCCGGGAACCGATGGCTTCGCGATCGTCAGCAGACCGTAGGCGTGGTTGATGCGCTGCTCGGCATCCTCCGGTACGTAGGCGGCCCAGAGGGAGAACACCGGGAGGTCGGTACCTTCAGGGACGTCCCGCAGCGTCTGGTACGGATACTCGGTGCGGATGGTGATGACGTCGGGCCTGTCCCGGCCGCCCATCCCCTCCGCGGACAGCAGGCCCGCGCCCCGGTCCTTGCGGCCTCCGGCGGGGACGAAAAGATACCGGGCCTCGACATGGCGTGGGCCGGTCTCGTATCCGAGCAGTTCGGGCCGGATCCTGCCGAGCACACTCCGGTGCAGGAACTGGTGGTTCATGTCGAGCAGGTTCTCGTGCATGAACGAGTAGTGGCACCGCACGGTGCGGGAGAACGTCATCGTGCGGTGGGCGGCCGAATGGTATTCGGGCAGCAACGGGAACGGCGCCGCCGCGGCCAGAGCCGGGTCTCCGGGGAACACGAACACCAGGCCGTAGGCTTCCCGGACCGGGTAGGAACGCACCCCGCGCGGCGGCCGCTCGCAGCCCTTGGGCAGGTAGGGGATCTGCGAGATGCGGCCGTCGCCCCGGTAGGCCCAGGCGTGGTAGCAGCAGCGCAGAATGTCACCCTCCACCACACCCATGCTCAGTGGCACCTGACGGTGCGCGCAGCGGTCCTCCAACGCGTGGACGGTGCCGCTGCGCCCCCGGTACAACGCGATCCGTTCGCCGGCGAACACGGCCGCGAACGTCCGGTTGCGCCGCACGTTCCGGGAGGTCGCCACCGGATACCAGTGATCCGGGGAGATACCGATCCGCCGCAGGTCGGGGACGGGACCGGACAGGTCCCTCAGACGGCTGTCCAGGACATGGGGCGGATACGCCACCGGGTCGGTGGTGGACGACGGGTCCTGCCGGTCTGCTCCGGAGCGGCCGGGTCGGGCCTCGGTCATGGGCTGTGGTCCTTTGCACTCGCGCGGGAGGTCGTGTCGTGCGGTCGGGGATGCCGCCCACCAGGTTCACGGTGTCCCGCACGCCCACGACGCCGCCGCGGACGGCCGCCACCGACGCGGCTGTCCGCCCGCCGCCGCAGGGGCTCCACCTCCCTACGGTCGCCGGGGGCACCCCGGTCGTCAACCGCAGAGGCGCGTTGGTGTCGCAGCCGGGCCGGCCCGCGCCGAGGCGGCCGGGGTCCGATGCTGTCACTGAGATTTCGGTCGACTTGTCGCCGCGATCAGGGAGCCGACTTTGCCCTCGGCCACCGGTGCGGACGGCATGGCTGGGACGATGGCTCGGTGGGCCACTTCTCGTCCTTCAGCGTCGGCCCCGGCCAGGACAGGCAGTACCTCCCGCAGCCCGGGCGAGCCGATCCGGGAGAGCGTCGGCAGCACGGTCGACGGTAGCCGCGGCCCAGGTACCCCTCTCTCACGTCGAACTGTCCGAGGACGGCCTGCCCGACCCAGGTGGGCACCACGCACGGGAGGCAGCATGGCCGACAGCAGTTGCGGATACGTCAGGGACCGGCGCGGATGCCGCCATTGGGGCCCGCACGGTGCCGCAGGACTGCTTCTGCGCCAGGGCAGCGGCTTTCTGCTCCAGCGCCGTTCCTGGCGGGTCCACCACGGCCGCAGTTGGAGCATTCCCGGCGGAGCGCTGAAAGCCGGTGAAAGCCCGCGGGAGGGGGCCCTCCGGGAGTTCGAGGAGGAACTCGGCGTGGTTCCCGCACTTCGTCACGTCCGCACCTTCGTGGACGACCACGGCGGATGGGCCTACCACACGCTCGTCATGGACGTCACGGAGCCGTTCTCCCCGCGCCATGGTGACGGCGAAGGCGCCGCGTATCGGTGGTGCCTCCCTGCCGAGATCGACTCGCTTCCTCTCCACCCCGGATTCGCGGCCACATGGCCGCAGTTGCTGACGGACTTGGAGGCAGTCTGACCCTTCATCCCGTACGAAACCTGTCGCGCTGTCTCCGTGCATGGTGGTAGAGACTGCGGGCATGGAATTCCTCTGCTACCACCGCGATCGGTCCGGCTCCGTGGCGTTGCGCAGCGAGTTGCTGGAAGAGCACTGGTCCTATATAGACGGGTACGCGAAGGAGATGATCGCCCGGGGCCCGACCCTCGCCGGCGATGGCGACACGCCCACCGGCAGCGTGCACATCGTCGACCTGCCCGATCCCGTCGCCGCCCGCGCGTTCGCCTTCGACGAGCCCGGCTATCAGGCCGGCGTGTACCGGGACGTGCTGCTGCGCCGGTGGCGCAACATGCTGGGGCGCACCATGTGGGATTTCCCTGGTGGTCGGACCGGTGGCAACCGGTACCTGGTGCTCGGTCTCGGCTCGGGGGAGGCCGCCGACGTCGTCGTACCGCACGACCGGGACGAGCTGATCGCATACGGGCCGCTGCTGTCCGACGACGGCGCCACGTGGCTGGGTACGGCGGCACTCGTCCGGGCGCCGGACCCGGACACGGCACGCGCTGTTCTGACCCCGGACCGGTACGCCGTCATCGAGGTCCACAACTGGCAGTTCGGCGGCCGGCCGTCATGAACCGGGGGTGTCCAATCAGTGATGAAGTACGTACGGTGACGGCATGGGCAGGGTCGGTGTTCCCCGGCTGAGGCTGAGGCTGAGGCTGAGGCTGAGGCGGGCGACTTGCTTACCACCCGCAGGAAGATCAACAACCACAACGTGTCACCGGGTCAAGGAAGTTGTCCTGCTCCCTGCAAACGTTGCCTGATGCGGCACTGGCAGCCGCACCCTTGGGTGAGGGCAGCCGCAGAGCCTCCCGTGGGGAGCCGGGAGGAGCGGCGGGCATCGCCAAGAGCGCAGCTCAGGCGGGACCCGAGGGGGTGATCCCGACCTGAGGAGGACACAGGATGGGCTCACGCACACCTTGCACCTAAACCAGCCACAGCAATAGATGGCGGCTGGAAATATTCGTCCGGGGGCCGAGTTCGGCTGCCTGGGGCGATGGCGGTCATGCGGATGCCTCGGTCAGGGGGCTGGGGTATCACGCGGCGGCCGTCGCCGGATCATCTCGTCGGTGCTGTGCTTCGTGCGGCGGTCCACAGCGAAGCCGGGTGGCCGTCTACCGTGCGAACCCTTCGGCAGCCGGCAGGGCGTGCTCGTTGTCGGCGCTCTGCCAGGCCATGAACTGGCCTGCCGTAAGCGGGTATCGGTGCTGAGCGATAGATTCTGCTCGCGCGGGTCGTCACGCGGCGGCCGACCGTGCGGGAGGGCGGCTTGATGAACCGCGGACGTACGGACAACGGGCTGCGCTGGATAGCCGATGCCTACAGCACCAGCTTCACGCTCACACTCGGCGAAGGCCTCTCGCCGGACGACCTGCTGCGCCGCGTCGGGACCGAGGAGCGCGACATTGTCCCGCTCACCCGCTCCGCAGCGTACGAGCTGCTGCTGAGGGATGAGGCGGACGACATCGGTGACCTCGACTTCCTGGACTGGGAAGACGAAAGGGCGGTTGCCCAGCTGACGAGCGCCGGCTTTCTGCCTGCCCCGCCGGACACCATCGTCCGAGCCAGCTCGGTGGCGGGCTGGGCATACGCGCTGGAGGAGTTCCACTGTCGGACTGGCACGTACCTCGCGGCGCTGTCCGAGCGGGGACGGGCGTTCTGCGTGCATCGCAACGCTAAGGGCTTCAGCCGCGTCGGGTATGCCTGCCACGGTGATGTGGTGACGTCCTTCGAGCCTGACCTGCCACACCTTTCGAACGGCGCCCCGGCCGCGGCGGCGCTCGGCTTCGTGCACCACGGTGACGAGCTGGGCGATGTCGCGTTTCTGCGGTTCCTGGAGGGCGAGCTCGGCGTCCACCTCTCCTGGGAGGCGACGGAGGCAGAGCTTCCGGCAGCCGCTTTCACTGACGCCGCCCCGGGATAGCGAGGTCGTCCTGTTTCCCGCTGGTGCGAGCCGACCACAGAACTTCGTGGCTTGCTGAGCCGATCCCCTCAGGCCGAACGGCATGCTGCCTGAACCGAGGACCGGCCAGCGGGGACAGTCGCTATCTTCGTCGCACGGGCCGCGAGCCGCACGCCCAGGTCGTCCTGCGAGGACTCGCGTTCGGCGCGCATGCCGGCCCGGGCCAGCTCGGCGAGGATCTCGGGGTCGCGTTCCCCGGCGATCAGAGCTTCCAGCATCGCGTGGGCGGACTTGCCCAACAGGTCCGAGACGACTGCAGATAGTTTGATCCCGGCGTCCTGCTCAATGTCGGGTCACTGAGGTCGGCGGCCAAGGATGCAGAACTCGTTGCCCTCGGGGTCTGCCAGGACAACCCACGACTGGTCACCCTGGCCAATGTCGACACGCTTCGCGCCAAGAGCCTGAAGACGAGCCACCTCGGCGTCCTGATCATCCGGCACGAAGTCGAGATGCAGTCGGCTCTTGGCCTTCTTGGGCTCATCGAGCAGGACGAACTCCAGCCCCGGTGACCGATCCGGCTCCGGGCGGATCGCGAACTCCACATCAGAGGTGTGGACCACAACCCAACCGAGAACCTCGGCCCACCACTGTCCCAGGGCCGCCGGATCTGCCGAGTGAACGATTACATTTTGCCATTTCAAGGTCACCAACCGAGCCTAGGCTTCCCGGGACTTCGAGAACAGTCGTTTGAAGGGAATCCGTGCGGCCGCTGACTGGTCGGTCCGGCCACCCTCAGGCCCGCGGTTTACCATCGGGGATGTCGTTTTCTGAGCCTCCTCCACGCGATGAGCGCAGTCGCCAGGGCTTCATCGTGCGCGAGTTGGACCTGGCCGAGGAGGCGACGGCGGCAGCGGTGCACCGGATCGGTCGCCGTGCGTACGCGGTCGAGGCTGACTTGATCGGCTTCGACGGTATCCCGGCTCTGCGAGAGAGCGTGGATGAGATGCGGGCCCAGCCTGTGCGCTGGCTCGGGGCAGCGACGGATGACGGACACGTCGCTGCTTTCGTCGCCTGGCAGTGGTCGGCGGGAGAGGACGTTCTCGACATCGACCGCGTGTGCGTTGACCCCGCATGGTTTCGCCGCGGACTGGCTTCAGGGTTGCTCGGTCATCTCCTGGCCGACCTCGTCCCCAGCGGGTGCGTTCTGGTGAGTACCGGTGCCGACAATCGTCCGGCAGTCGCGCTTTACGAGCGCCTCGGGTTCTCCCGCGTGGGCACCATCGAGCCCGCCCCCGGATTGCGGGTGGCTCAGTTCCGGCTCACCCGGGATTGAGCCGAATGGCAGTGTCTCGGGCTGGGCGGCTGCCCGGCGAACGCAGTCGTCCCGCAGGTGAATCGGCAGACCTGTAACTGGACTACGACGTCGTCCAGTCCTCGGACCATCAACGGAGAACCGCGAACGGGCCGACGGGCGCGGACGGACCTTCTTCCGCGCCAGGGCACGCGGCGCCCGCATCAGTCCTGGCCCGCGACGCGCACAGTCCCGATATTCACGTTCACCGGCAGCACGGCGACGTCCGCGATCGACGGGAACATGAACCTTTCAGGCCGAGCACGACCTCTTCGACGCCTCGGAAATGTCGGCCCAACCACCTTGCCCACGGCTCGCTTTCGGGCGATTTCGGATGCCGTCCGGGGGCGTTGTGTCGTCACCGCATCGTGGTGGTTGAGCCAGAACCGCCGCCCAGGGACAGAGCCAGCCACCCGGCGCGCGCCGGAGCGATGATTCCCCGGCCCTGCGGGAGTCTTACTGCAGGAGGCACGGACCCCGTACGGAAGGTGTGAACCGATGCACAGCCTGCACGACCTGCTTCAGGCGTACGTCGACGACGGCACGGTGCCCGGCGCGGTGGGCCTGGTGGCCCGCGGCGACCGGGTCGATGTCCGGGCCGTCGGATGCGTCGACTTCGAGGCCGGCGCTCCGATGGCACGGGACTCGATCTTCCGGATCGCTTCGATCACCAAACCGGTCACCGCGGCCGCCGTGATGATGCTGGTCGATGACGGTGCGATCAGCCTGGATGATCCGATCGAGGCGTGGCTGCCCGAGCTGGCGAAGCCCATGGTCGTACGGACACCGGCCGCCCCGGTCGACGACGTCGTCCCGGCGGTGCGGCCGATCACGGTCGCCGATCTGCTCTCCTCCCGGGCGGGTTGGGGATTTCCCTCCGACTTCACGTTGCCGCAGGTCCGGGAGCTGTTCGCGGTACAGCCGGACGGCCGGGACCCTGGGGCTCTCGCGTCACCGGAAGCGTGGCTGGCGGACCTCGCTCGGGTTCCGCTCCTCTACCAGCCGGGCGAGGCCTGGCTGTACAACACCTGCTCCGACCTCCAGGGCGTCCTGGTCTCCCGGGTCACGGGCCGTCCGTTGCCGGAGTTCCTCGCGGAGCGCGTCTTCGAGCCGCTCCGCATGACGGACACCGCGTTCGAGGTGCCGGCGAGCAAGCGGCACCGCTTCACCACCTTCTACCGGCCGGGCCCCGACGGCGGCGGGCTCACCCGGGCCGACGCCCCCGACGGGAGCTGGAGCAGCGTGCCGGCATTCCCGTCCGGCGCCGGCGGGCTGGTCTCGACCGCCGACGACTGGCTGGCCTTCGCCCGGATGCTGCTCGCCGACGGCACCGCTGGGGGCCGCGCCCTGCTGTCCCCGGCCTCCGTACGACGGATGACCACCAACCACCTCACCCGGGCCCAGCGCGACATCGGCGCGCTGTTCCTGGAGGGCCAGGGGTGGGGTTACGGCGCCCAGGTCGACATCGCCCCCACGGAACCCTGGAACGTGCCCGGCCGCTACGGCTGGATCGGCGGCACCGGGACGACGGGCCACCTCATCCCGTCCACCGGCACGGTCACCCTCCTGCTCACCCAGGTCGCCATGGCGAACCCGACGCCCACCCCGCTGATGCGGGACTTCTGGCGCGTCACCGCGCGGTGAGCAGCGTTCGTATCAACTCGTCGGCTTTGCCGAGCAGTTCGAGGTCGTGGAGGAAGAGTTCGTCACTGGTGCGGTAGCGGGTACTCACCGCGGCGCGAGAGCGGCCTCCTCGCACACGGTCCGTACATCGGGATCCTTCCGCAGTCAGGGCGTCAGACGGAACGTGGCGCACTGACCGAACTCCTGACTTCCGGAGGCGGGGAGACGCCGGCTGTCGTCTGCTGGTCACACGAGGTGATCAGCCGTCGATGGCGCCGTCCGTGTGGTGTTGTGCGGCGGACGCAACCGGACGGGTCGTTGCGGTGCTCTGGGCAGGTAGTTCGTACGTCACCTGGTGAGGAGACAGAGATGACCCCCTGGAACAGCGAGAGCCTCGGTTCCTGTGCCTTCGTCGACCCCTATGCCGCACCTTCCCGGGACGATGCCTGGCCGGCTCCGGAGCAGTCCTGCGATGGCATCGACGCCTGCCTGCCGGCGCCCGACCCCGCCCGCCGCCTCGCCTACACCCTCGACCCGCACGACCGGCGACGCCTGGACCTGCATGCGACGCTCACCGCCGCGGGCATCCCGCCGATGCCCGAAGACCGTGCCGTCATCGACCAGATCAGCGCCCTGCCCGCAGACGTCAACAACGTGCTCCAGCGCTGGCTGCACCACGCCCTGTGAACCCGAGGGAACCGCTCCGCCACACCTGGCCGGCGCCCTCGAGACCTTGCCGGCACTCGGACGCGATCCGAGCCGTCCGGTCATGGGACATCGATTGTTATCCTGCCTCGTCCTGAACAGGCCAGAGAGGTTCCGCACCATGAACAGCACCATGCCGTCGTTTCCCGAGCGGATCGAGCTCTCGGGGGAGGGGCTCGTCCTCCGTGACTGGACGGAGGCGGACCTGACGGCGATGCCGGAGCTGTTCGACCACCCCGACATCGCGTACTGGACACCGCTCGTCTCCCCCTTCGACGAAGCGGCCGCCCGCGCCCGCCTGGACCGGGACCGGCGGATGCGGGCGGAGGGCACGACCGTCCTCCTCGCCATCACTGTCGACGGCGGCGCACCGCTCGGCGAAGTGATGCTGCGGCGTGCCCCGGAGGGCACGGAACTCGGCTACGCGGTCGGTCCCGCGCACCGCGGCCAGGGGCTCGCGGTGCGGGCGGTACGGGTCATGGCCGCTTATGCCTTCGAGGAGCTGGGCGCGGGGCAGGTGATCCTGGAGCTGGAGGCAGAGAACGCCGCCAGCGTCGCCGTGGCCACCAAGGCGGGCTTCGGACTGCTCGACGTGCCGCTGATCACAGGCGAGGAGAAGGGACGCCCCTACGCCTTGCAGACGTGGGGGCTGAACCGCCCCTGACCCCCGCTTCGCGACTCGCCTGCCGCTGTCTTCGGCGACAGCAGAGCCGTTCGCAGGGACTTGGGTCTTCCTGAGGAAGATCCGGACGTGCCGCCGGTTACCCTCCTCCCCAGCCGCGAAGAGCAAGAGGCGGCGGGGGAGGAGGGACGGGGTCCGGCCGAAAGTGATCAGCCTAGGCTGATCGCCATGGCTACTGCACTCCCTGATCCGTCCACGCTCGTTGCCGATCCCCACGCTGCGTATGCCCGTCTGCGGGAGGCCGGGCCGGTGCACAGGATCACCGGGCCGGACGGTCTGCCCCTATGGATCGTCACTCGCTACGCCGACGTACGGCAACTGCTCGCCGACCCCCGGCTCTCCTTAGACAAAACACACAGGCTTCCCGGCCAGTACAAAGGCTTCACCCTGCCGGCGGCCCTCGACGCCAACCTTCTGAATATGGATCCGCCCGATCACACCCGGATCAGGCGACTGGTCACCCGGGCGTTCACCCCGGCCCGCATCCAGCGGATGCGCCCGGACATTCAGTTCCTGGCCGACCGACTACTGGACGGTGTGGCCGACCGAGGGCACGCCGACCTCGTCGCCGAGTTCGCCGCACCGCTGCCGATCACGGTCGTCTGCGACCTGCTCGGTGTGCCGCACGACTCTCGCCGCGACTTCCGCGACTGGACCGATGCGCTGGTCGCCCCGGATCCCGCGAACCCCGACGGGGCGAAGCACGCCGTCGCCGCCATGCTGTCGTACTTCCCACAACTGATCGCCGACAAGCGCCGCACGCCTGGCAACGACCTGTTGTCCGACCTGATCAACGTCCGCGACGGCAGCGACAGACTCACCGAAGACGAGCTGACGTCACTCGCGTTCCTCATTCTGTCCGCCGGCTACGAAAACACGGTGCAGCTCATCGGCACCGCCGTACTGGCGCTGCTGGACCACCCGGAGCAACTGGCCGCCCTGCGCGACAGTCCGGCCAAAGTCGATGATGCTGTCGAGGAGTTCGCACGCTTCGACGGTCCTGCGCTCCTTGCCATTCGACGCTTCCCGGTCGAAGACCTGGAGATCGGTGACGTGACGATCCCGGCGGGCCAGACGGTCATGCTGTCGCTTGCCTCCGCCAACCGTGACCCCGCCCGTTTCCACGACCCCGATCGACTCGACGTGGACAGAAGGGACAGTGGGCATGTGGCGCTCGGTCACGGCATCCACTACTGCGTGGGCGCTCCGCTGGCACGACTGGAAACACAGATCGCCGTGAGCACGCTCCTGCGCCGGTTCCCTTCCCTCCAACTGGCAGTGTCCCGTGACGAGTTGAGGTGGCGGCCCTCAATGCGGGCCCGCGGGTTGCTCGCGCTGCCGGTGAGCTTCTGACCCACCGCGTTCATCGCGGCCCATGAGGACTCGTGGGTGCGGTGGGCAGCGGCGAAGGCGGAAGTCAGTGGGGCGGCGATCCTGCGCGGCGGCCTGACGCCGCCATGGCGTCACGTCGCAGTGAAGAACTCGGTGGCGTACAAGGGCCGTCGCGGACAACCATGCGACGTATGAGTGACCGACCGGCACGATGGACCCAGGCAACCGTCTACCCCGACATGTGGGCCGACCCGGACGACGACCCCCGCAACACGCAAGGGGTCAGTCCGGACGGCGAACTCGCCACACTGCATGACTTCCTGACGGGCTATCGCATGACCCTGCGGATGAAGTGCGAGGGCCTGGACGCGGAGCAGTTGGCCCGTCGATCGGTCCCGCCGTCGACGATGTCGCTGCTCGGCCTGGTCCGGCACCTCGCCGAGGTGGAACGGGACTGGCGCAACTGGATCAGCGACGCCGACCCGCTGCCAGAGCTGTACGGCCGACGTGACGCGGACTTCGAGGAAGCTGTCGCCGATCAGGCCATGGTCGAGGCCGCGTACTCCGATCTGGAGCGTGAGCAGGGGGCGACCGACGCCGCGCTGGCTGAACACCCGGATCTGGGCGAGCGTGTGGGGAAGGACGGGATCGCGATCCGGGAGCTCATGGTGCACAGGATCGAGGAGTACGCCCGTCACTGCGGGCACGCCGACCTCTTGCGCGAGTGCACCGACGGCAGGGTGGGGCAGTGACGAGCGCCGGGTTTCACGCCCGCCCCACCACGCCGGGTTCACACCGGCGCCCACAATGCTGGGTTCACACCCGCGCCGAGAGCGGCCGCGAAAAGGGGGCGTCACGCCCCGTGCCCCGGCCCGTGCTGTCCTGGGACAGCACGGGCCGGGGCACGGTTGACGATGTGGCACAGCGCCGGGGGGCGCAGCCGTCGGGAGCCGGCGCCTGCGGTGCTGTCTGAACTGCGAGGCCCGCCCGGTTGGTTGGGGTGGCGCCCCGCGTTCTAGGTTCTACGGTCCGGTGTCGAACTCGGGAGGCTGGAGACCTGCGAGGCAACTCGTGTTCGGCGCCGTCGGGCTGTTGAAGAACGAGTTGGTGATCGCTTGGGCACACGGCGACTCGGCGAAGGTGACATGGGCGACGTAGGGGACCGTGATCGCGGTGGACCGGCTCAGCGTACGAGCCACGTACGCACCGTTGCTCGGCGCGGTCTGGGCGTCGAACCCGCCTGACATGACGAGGGTCGGGATGTTGCTTCGCGTCACGTCACGCACCGAGCGCGGTGCCGCCGGGACGTCCCAGGCGCGGCAGTCCGCATGGAGGAAGGGGAGTTGGGGTGCGTTGGCGAGCACCGAGCGGGGGAAGGAGGGGAAGGCGCGCCGCCCTCCCCGGATCACATCGGCCTCGCTCTCGAAGGGTGTCCACTCTCTGCAGAAGACGCCGTAGGCGAGCCCGTGGGCAATCCTGCCCACGGCCTGCGGGCTGAGTTTGCCCCCCGCCCACTGCTCCGCGATGCGCTGCGGGTTGCCGTGGGCCAGCTCGTCGATGGAGCGGGGCACTCCGGCCGCCACATGGGTGGCGGAGGTCAGCCAGTTCACCAGGACCCCGCCGTCCAGCACGACCTTCACCGGCGCCGGTTGGCCCGGGACCGTGACGGTGGTGGTGAGCGGTCGGGCTTCGAGCTGACGGACGAGGCGTTCGAAGGTGTCCGACAGGTTCGGATACCGGCCGTTGCAGGCGGCCTGCTCGGCGCAGGCCTTGAACAGGCCGTCGAAGCCCTGCCGTGCGGCGCTCCAGGTCACGGCACCCCCTGCCAGGGACGGCGGCAGGACACCGTCGATGCCGACCGACCGGATGCCCTTGGGGTGGTCGCGCATGTAGATGAGCGCCAGGTCGGTGCCGTAGGAGATACCGAACACGTTCCACCGCTTGATGCCCAGCGCGACGCGCAGGTCGGCGTAGTCGGTGGCGCTCTCGGTGCTGTCGTAGGCGCTGATGTCGGCGCGGCTCGCCGACTGCTCGCGGCAGACCCGCGTCGCCCTGACGTGCAGACGCCCGGTGGACGGCGCGCCGTAGACGAGGCCGAGCGCGCGTGCGTTGAACTCGTCGATGTTCGGACAGGTGAGCGTCGGGTCGGCCGAATAGGTCCCCCGCTGGGACATGAAGATCACGTCCCGGTCGCGGTTCAGGCCGCCGTCGATCGCCAGCTGGGCCTCGGAGACCGCGTCGTCGCCGGGCCCGCCGGCGAACCACACGATCGGATCGCGTGCCGGTCTGCTCGTGGCCGCCGGAACGATCGCGACGCCGAGGGTGATCTTCCGTCCCTTGTGGCGGGCACGGTTCTCGGGCACGGTGAGCGTTCCGCAGCGGGCCCCTTCGAGAGCGGGGACCGGATCCGCCGTCCTCGGGCAGGGGCCCGGCACGAAGCGGGCGTCGCCCACCGTCCGGGCGACCGTGCCGAGCGGCGCTGCGGGGACGCCCTCGGCTCGCGCGGGTGTCACGGCGAGGCCGACGGCGAGGACTCCGGCCGTTGCTCCGGCCAGCGCGGCCGGGATCCGTCGCAGGGTGCGCCGGTGGTGGGGCGGGCGGATGGACATCATGAGCTCTCCGGATCGGGGGTGATGGTGAACGGCTTCGGTGCGAGTCCCGCCACGCAGGCGGTGTCGGGCGAGACCGGACGTGTGAGGAAAGAGGCCAGGACGCTTTGCGCGCAGGGCGACTGGGGGACCACCCAGTGGCCGATGCCGGGAATCTGCACGGCGGTCGAGCGGGACAGCGTACGGCCCGTGTACGGCCCCCAGCTGGCTCCGGTCTTCGCGTCGAAGGTCCCCGAGAGGATGAGCGTCGGCACCTTGCTGACGGTCGCCACCCGCTGGACGGGGGTGCGGTCCGGGACGTTCCAGACCCGGCAGACGTCGTGCTCGAAGGGAAGCTGCGGTGCCTGGGCCAGCACCGTGTCGGGCCACCCGGGGAAGGCCCTGCGTCCGGCCTTCAGCAGGTCGGACCTCGAATATCCGGGCACCCACTCGCTGCAGGCCACCGATTGTGTGAGGCCGTGCGCGAACTCGCCGATCACGGGATTCGCCCCGGCGGCGCGGGCCTGCGCGAAGCGCTCAGGGTTTCCGTGGGCGAGTTCGTCGAGGGCCGCGGGGACGTCGACGGCGGGGACGGCGTTGGCGACCAGCAGGTTCACCAGCGCGCCCCCGTCGAGGACGACCTTCACCGGGTCTCCGCCGCCCGGCGGCGGCGTTGTCACTGTCAGGGGGTGCGCCTCCAGCCGTCGGATCTGCCGGGTCAGCGTGCGCGGGAGATCGGGGTAGCGGCTGTGGCAGCGGGGCTGGGCCGCGCACGCCGCGAAGATCGCGCCGATCCCTTCCCGGGTGCTGTCCCAGGTCCACGGCAGGCTCACGATCTGCGGAGGTACGACGGAGTCGATCGCCACCGAACGGATCCCCTGGGGGTGTCGGCGCAGGAACGTGAGGGCCAGGTCGGTGCCGTAGGAGTACCCGTAGACGTTCCACCGGTGGATGCCCAGCGCCTTGCGCAGATCGGCGAAGTCGGCGGCGTTCTCGGTGGTGTTGTACGCACTCAGGTCGACCCCGTCGGCCGTCAGACGGTCCCGGCACTTCTTCGCCGCGCGCACCAGGAGGCGACCGGTCGACGGCGCGTCGTAGCGCAGCCCCACGGCGTCCGCGTAGAACCGGTCGATCTCCGGGCAGGCGAGGTTCGGCTGCGTATAGAGGGTTCCGCGCTGGCTCATGACGATGAGATCGCGGTCCCGGTTCACACCGGCGCCGATCACGAATGGCATGTCATCGATCGCGTCGCCTCCGGGACCCCCGGTCATGAACACCACGGGGTCCTTGGCCGGGCTCGCCGACGCGGCCGGAATGATGGCGACCGTCAGCCGGATGGTCCGCCCTCCGCGGTGGGCGCGGTTCTCGGGCACCTCCAGGACCCCGCATCGCCCGGGGATCGGCTCGGGCGTCTTCGGGCAAGGACCGGGTACGAACCGTCCCGGGGGTCCCGACCGAGTCTCGCCGACGGGTGGTGACACGGCACCGCCCGGTGTCGCGCCGGCCGCTCCCATGAAGGCGAGCGAGGCTGCGACGAGCGCCATCGTGGTGCGCGCCCGCCGGGAGCGTTGCCGGGCGTACCGGTGGTGCGCCCTCCTTCGTAGGGTCCTGCCGCTCCCGCGAACGGACGGCAGGCAACCTGGACCGATGTCCTGTTCCCTCATCTGATCCCGTCTCTCTGACGGCCCCGGCCGTCTCGGCCGGGGTGACGTCGCGTGACTTCGCCCGCCGCCGCATGGCCGGGGCGGGCACTGCGTACGCCAGCCTGAGTCGGCGGGGAGACGTCCACCACTCGTGGGCTCCACTTGGGGCCTCGGCGTCACCCAGGCGTCCGTCACTCCGCTGGGCCGCGCAGTCACTCGACTGCTCCATGTGCCGCGCCCCGAGGCCGACTGACGCAGGCACAGAGCGCCCCGGCTGTGCGGGCGGCCGCCGGTGGGATGTGTCCTGTCCCCGAGCGCTCGTCACCAGGTGCTGGCGCAGGCGTGCAGGACTCGGCTGCCAGGGCGACGCCGACGCCGGTCTCTTACAGCAGGGCCGTCATGGCGCGGGGTCGGCTCCGGACGGCGCTCTTTGGTCGTCTCATGTCCGGGTGTCCTGGTGGTTCTGCTTGACCTCGACGCTCCATGCGGACGTCTTGGGGTCGGGGGCGAACCGCTACTTCAGAGGAGGGGGAACGTGCAGGCGCGAGACGTCTGTCTCTCAACATGTTCGAAGTACGGTGCTCCCGGGGCGCGTTGGCCGCGGCGCCGCCAGCAGTCCGTCAACCGTGGCTGGTGTCGATGACGCAGAACCGATTGCCCTCAGGGTCGGCGAGCACGATGAAATCGGCGTCGTCAGGATAAAGATCCCAGTCCACGCGCCGGGCGCCCAGGGCCACCAGCCGCTCGACCTCGGCTGCCTGGTCTGCCGCGTCCCCGGCATAGAGGTCCAGATGGACCCGCGGACGGGCCTGGACCACCGTCTCGCTGAGGCCGAGCGACAGTTGGGGCCCGTACCCTTCGGTCGGCACCAGCACCACCCAGTCGTCCTCCATCTCCTCGCGCGGGACGTAACCCAGAGCCTCCATCCAGAACGCGGCAGCGCGCGACACATCCGAGACACCCAACACAATGGATCCGATTCTCAGCATGCGCTGATTCTGGCGGACAGCGGCAGACTGGTCATTGACTGCGGACCCCACGGTGGGTCGAACGGTGCCTGACGCAGCGGCGCCCGACACCAGCAAGGACGAACACTGGCGGCTGTCTCAAGTCATTCGCGAGCGAGCCAGGTTCATCTACCGCTGATGTCGACGAGGGGCAGGGCGTTCGCGGGCCCGTCAACCGCGACCTGTTGGCCTGCCTGAGGTGCTGAGGCTCTGCCACCTCTGACTACCCGCGACGCGTGCCGGACCGCGCGCCAACGAGGTGCGGGCCCCGTCTCGACCGAACGTCAGGCTTCGTGGCTGGGCTCGGCGCCGGACGGGAAGCCGTAGATCCCTGGGGCATCGACCGTGTTGTCCGGGATATCGATGGGGCAGATGCCCCAGTTCCGGGCGATTCGCAGGACATCGTGTTCGCTGGGCATGGCGGCGAACCAGGCGTCCCATTCGGGTTCGCGCCAGTCCCGCCATCCGTCTTCGAGCCAACGCTGTCCGACACCCAGATCCAACTCGACGTCGGTGGGTTCGCCGATATGCAGCGGCACGTCGCCACGCTCTCCGATGTAGCAGTAGGCGCGGGTCAGCGCGCCGGATTCAACCTTGGCCCAGGCGTAGTAGTCGCCGATGCGGTCTGAGGCGAAGTACTGGACATCCCCAAGTTGCTTACTCAGCGCCTGAAGCCAGGCCGGGAAGCGTGGATCGGTGGCGTCGATTTCGGGGGGCAGATCGATCCGACCGTGGGCGATGGTCCAGTCGGGAACCGGCCTGGCCACGAAGACTCCCTGGCGGTAGGCGGCGTTGGTGCCGTCCTCCCAGTCCACGATCCGCCGGTCTCGCAGGCCGAGGGCGTCGGCGACCTCCTCCGGTCCGGCGTCGTGCACAGCGAGCCATGACGTCTTGTAGCCGAAGCCCATGATTCCTCCAACCGAGGGGAATCGTCGCACCTGGTACTGACACTCTTTGGGCCGTGCCGGAACCTGGAAGGACGCTCAACGACGAGCAATGCTGACGACCGTCGACAGCCAAGTCGCTGTCGCCGGCCGCGGTGACCCGATTGACCGTCCAGTGGCAGGCTGACCACGCCGCCTCCCGGGACCGGGATGCTGTCCATGCACCAGGGTGGAACCGGGTGGAACCACGCACCATGCCATCAGCGTCCGTCACGGGCATGGGCGGGCATGGGCGAAACTCCACTGGACGGGACATGACCACCACTTCAAAGACGACCGGCGGCGCCGGATGGCTCCTTGCCGGTCTCGGCGCGGTGACAGCGGCACTTGTGTGGGCACCGCGGGCAGCGTTCAGTATCGACGGCGGGTTCGAGGGCCATGCCCGTAACCTGAGGGTGGTCTACGTCGACCTTCCGCTCATCGTGCTCGGCGGCGCTCTGGTGCCGCTCCTGGCCTGGTCGCTGACCACACGCTGGACAGGCCGACCGTGGGTCTCGGTACTCGCGGCCTTGGCCACGCTCGTGCTCGGGACATGGGGACTGATGGAGTGGTGGACCCCTCGACAGCACCCGGACCCGGGCTACGGACCAGGACTCTGACTCTCCGCCGACGGCGACTCCCATGTCCAGCCGAAACGGTGGCTGCGACAGCCTGGCTACAGGCGTCGACCGTGAAGGTGACGCCTTCGTCGATGGCTACCGCTCGTCATCGATTCGGCGGGGTGCCCGGGACTGGCCTGGAGGTTGCTGAGAGGGCCGGAAAAGTGTTGCGGGGCAGGCGTGGCGGCTGCATCATCCACCGGATGGACGACATGCCGAGCCGATTCCCGGCTTCTCTGCCGACCCTGCGTGCCGCGGCGCGCGAAGCGGGCTTCATCAGATCCTGCGAGGAGCGCACGGGCAGCTTGCTGGCCGTCCTCGCGGCTGCCTGTCCCGGTGGCCGCATCCTCGAACTCGGCACGGGCGTGGGCGAGGGTACCGCCTGGCTTCTCAGTGGGATGGACAGCGCTTCTCATCTGGTCACGATCGAACTCGACGAGGCCGTACAGAAGGTCGCCCGCGAGGAGTTGGGGTCCGATCCGCGGGTGACCCTTGTGGCCGGGGACGGTGGCGCATGGCTGCAGAACTACGACGGGGAGCCGTTCGACTTGGTGTTCGCGGACACCTGGCCCGGCAAGTTCAGCCACCTGGAACGGGCCTTGCAACTCGTGGCCCTCGGCGGAACGTACCTGATCGACGACCTCGACCCGCAGCCCGACTGGCCGGAAGACCACGGAGCCGCGGTCAAGCGTCTCCTGGTCGACCTGGAGGTACGAGAGGACTTTCACTCCGTGCGTATGGCATGGGCGAGCGGGCTCCTTATGGCGGTGCGGTCAGCCCGGGCTTGAGGACGATCAACAGTGCGAAGACCGGCTGGTGATCCGGCCGCCCTCACCCGCTCACCCGCTCCGACGGCACCCCGCTCATCGCCGCGCCGCAGACGCCGAACCGCCACGGCCGCCTCCGCGAGGTCCGGGTCCCGGCCGCCACGGGCCGCCTCGGCGGTGGCCTGGTCCGGCCGTACGTCGCCGTCGCACGACAGCCAAGTCCCTTGACTGCGCCCCCCGGCGGGCGTACGCCGAGGATCGCCCGAGGTGATGTGCCCGAGGGTGACCCGCTCCAGCCCGTTCTCGTCCTTCTTGGCCGACACGGTGCGGTGAACGCCGTAGGCATGATTTACCGGCCGGGAACTCCGAGGTCGGCCATATGGACACCGCGAGAGTGGACATGCTCTGATGCCAAGTGCTGATCTCTGTGGGCGGGGTCCGAGGAGGGTTTCATCCTCCACCGCCGCGCTCCGGAGGACGCCGCAGCCCGAACAATGCCCGCCAAGCGGAAAACCCCACTCCGGGTCTCAACCGGCATACCGGAAACGGGTTTCCCCCACAGCAAGCAGAACGGATGTTGCGCATGAGGACTGCTTCAAAGGGGCGACGGCTGAGATCCGCACGGCAGCAGGTGAGCGTCGCCGCTGCCCTGGCCGTGGCCGCCGCCATGACACTGACAGGCGCTGACTCAGCGTCAGCCAATGGTGCGCACAGCCATCGAATCCCAACCCTCTCGTCGGGGGACGCACGCTTCGAGATCCTCTCGCCCACGCTGATCCGTACCGAATACGCGGGCGACGGGAAGTTCACCGACGAACCGACCTTCAACGCCATCGGCCGCGAAGGGTTCGAGCCGGCCGCCTACAGTGCCGGCACGTCCAACGGCTGGCTCACCATACGGACGAGCGCGATGAGCCTGCGCTACAAGGTCGGCTCCGGACCGTTCAATGCCCAGAACCTTTCAGTGCAGTTGGCGGCGGGACCCACTCCCGTGACTGCCGCGCCCTGGCAGCGTCTGACCTGCACGCTCGGCGCACTGTGTGAGGCCGAGAATCTGCGTCTCAACGGGCTTTCCGTAGCCTCCGACCACGCCGGCCACACCGGGACGGGCTTCGCTGCGGGATTCGAAGGCACTGGCAGCTCGGCGTCTGCTGACATCGATGTCAAAGACGATGGGACCTATCAGCTCGACCTGCGGTACGCCAACTCCCGTGGCGGTGACGGCCAGACCCTGACCCGCACCTTGACGCTCTCCGTGGACGGCGGAGCGCAGCAGACGGTGTCTTTGCCGGTCACGGCGAACTGGGACACGTGGAACGTCACCAAGGCGAACGTCCAACTCGGCGCGGGTCACCACACGCTCGCCCTGACCCGAACCGCCGCGGACTCCGGCAATGTCAATGTCGACAGCGTCGCGCTCGTCCGGCCCGGCGACACCTACCCGCCCGTCTCCAGCACCGCGATCACGGACTGCCTGTACGGCGTGAGTTGTGAGGCGGAGGCCGGACGCATCGGCGGTACAGCGGTCAACGCCACGGATCACAAGGGATATTCCGGCACTGGCTTCGCCGGTGACCTCCACCAAGGATCGAGCCTGACGACCCATGTGGTCGGCGTGCCGGCCAACGGTGTCTACACCCTAAGGGTGCGCTACGCCAACGGCATCGGCGGCGACGGCCTCCACCAGGCGCGCACCGCCACGGTGTCCGCCGCGGGCTCCAACAGCACCATGTCGTTCCCCGCCACAACAGACTGGGGTGATTGGCAGTCGGCCTCGGTGTCCGTCACCCTTGCGGCGGGCACGGACGACATCACTCTCGGCTGCCCCGGCACGGCCAGCTGTCACATCAACGCGGACACCGTCTCGGTGGCCGCCCCCGGGGCGGCCACGCCACCGCCTCACATGGCGCTCGGCGGATACCGCCGAGGCCTCGACGGCGTGACCGGCAACGAAGACTCCCTTGTCACCACGCCTGGCCTGCTCAACCAGGACGGTTGGTATCTGTTGGACGACACGCCGTCAGCGCTGTACGACACCACATCGCAGAAGGCGACGCCCCGCCCGGACCATGGCGGCGCGCCCTACCAGGACGGCTACGTCTTCGGCTACGGACACGACTACAAGCGGGGACTCACCGATCTGGCCACGCTGACCGGACCGCCCGCACTGCTGCCGCAGTGGGCATATGGCGTCTGGTACTCGGAGTACATCGACCGCACCGCGGCGGACTACCAGAACGCCATTCTCCCGGCGTTCCGCTCCGAAGGCACGCCGCTGGACGTCCTGGTGACCGACACGGACTTCAAAGCCGTGAACAATTGGAGCGGTTGGGAGATGGATCCCGCGAAGTTCCCCGATCTCCAGGGCTTCTTCGACTGGTCGGCATCCCAGGGCCTGCACAACACACTCAATGTGCACCCCAGCATTCTCGCGTCCGATCCCCAGTTCGCCCAGGCGCAGGCCACGGCCAAGGGCAAGCTGACAAAGGACGGTTGCGCCTCGGGCGCCAACGTCGAGAACAACTGCTACACCTTCGACTTCGGCGACCCGGACCAGCTCAAGGCGTATATGGACCTGCACCGGACCATGGATCAGCAGGGCAACGACTTCTGGTGGCTCGACTGGTGCTGCGACGCATCGCGCTCGTCGCTGCCGGGCGTGACCCCGGACGCCTGGATCAACCAGCAGTACGCGACCGCCGGCGCCAAGACCCTCGGCCGCGGATTCGTTCTCTCGCGTGCGTACGGCTCGTTGCAGGCGGCCGGGTACAGCGGCCAGCAGGGGCTGCCGACCGGACCGTGGGCGGACAAGCGAACCACCGTCCACTTCACCGGCGACACCTCCTCGACGTGGGGCACATTGAAACTGGAGGTCGGTTACACCCCGGGCGAGTCCGCCGCGACCGGGATGGCCGCCATCACCCACGACATCGGCGGCCACAACGACACGACAGGGCTGACCGGTTCGGAGACGTACACCGAAGGCGGGCAGAGCCGCACCACGCACAAACTGCCCGACGACCTGTACGCCCGGTGGGTCCAGTTCGGAGCCTTCCAGCCGATCGACCGCCTGCACAGCAACCACAGCGACCGGCTGCCCTGGCAGTACGGCACGGCGGCGCGCCAATCGGCCGACAAGTTCCTCAATCTCCGCGAGAACCTGGTGCCCTACACCTACACGCTCGCCGAGGAGGCGAACCGCACCGGCGTGCCGATCGTCCGTCCCACTTACCTGGAGTACCCCGACGAGCCCCAGGCGTACGCTGCCGCCAACAGCGAGTACTTCTACGGCTCCGACATACTGGTCGCCCCCGTGACCACGCCGGGCACCTCTGCCACCACCTCGGTATGGCTCCCGCCCGGCCAGTGGACCAACTACTTCACCGGCGAGACCTACACCGGCGGCGGCATCCAGGACGTGACCACCGACCTGAACTCGATGCCGGTGTTCATCAAGGCGGGCGGCATCCTGCCCACCCGCACCCACGACGTGTCCAGCAACGACCGAAGCCCCCTGACCGATGTCACGCTCACCTTCGCGACCGGTTCGTCGGGGTCGTTCCACCTCTACGAGGACAACGGGACGACCAAGAAGAAGAGCCAAAGCGCCACAACGACCATCCGGTACCGGCAGAACGGTCCGCGCCACACGGTGTCGATCCGGCCGGTGCAGGGTTCCTTCCCCGGTCAGGTGAAGACCCGCCAGTGGACGCTCTCACTCCTGGGGACCCACGCACCCACCAAGGTCTCAGCGACCGGCATGCAACTGTCCCCGCACGCGTACCACTGGGACAGCACCTCCAAGGTTCTGACCATCACGCTCCCACGCCAGAGCGTGCACGCCCCGATCACCGTCACCTACCAGTAGCTCGGTCCGCACCCGCTGAGTGGCGTTGACAACTCTGCCCGTCCGTCGCCTGCCGATGGGCGGGCAGAAGCCTGCGCATACCGGTGCCACCCAGCGTCTTGAATGAGGCCTTGCGGCTCTGGGGCACCGGAGGTTGGCGATGAGAGCGGGCCGTGATCGCCCGCCGCGTGCTGCGGGGTCTTTTGCGGGTGACCCGGGGTAGTCGCGATGCCCCAGGAATCATTGGTTCGTTCAAGACTGAGTGGAGGTCCCACTGCCGAGGGCCCAAGCCTCGATGTCGCGGTAGTGGATCGGTCCGCTGCTACGGCCGACGTTGCTGCCGACCAGGTGCAGACGTTCGGCGGCCCACTCGTGGCCGGTGAATTCCGCGATCCCTTGGGCGATTTCCGCTGCCGAGGTTCGGTCTCCTCTGCGGGCACGGGCCAACGTCAGATGGGGGCGGAGCGGTCGGTCCTCCAAGATGACCCCGCAGTCCTTGACGACGGTACGCACATCGGCGGCGAGCTTGTGCAGCGCGTCGAGGTCTCCGTCGATTCCGCTCCACAGCACGCGGTCGTCGAACCTACCGCTGCCGCGCAGTGACAGGCAGAGTGGTTGGTGGTGCGCGGCGAGGTCGGCGAGTGCCGGTCGCAGGAGTGGCACTGTCCCAACCGGCAGTTCTCCCAGGAACGCGAGGGTGATGTGCCAGTCCTCAATGCGGTTCCACCGCATGTGAGGGTGTGTTTCGTAGGCGGGGCCCAACTCCCGGGCCAGTTCTTCTTTCGCGTGGTCAGGTGGGGCAAGAGCGATGAACACGCGAACGGTCGCGGGCTGCGTCTGATCGTTCACACCAGAATTCATACCGCACCTGCCACCGGTGACGGCGCCCGCACCGTTCGCCGCTGCGGACCCGCCCCAGGCCAAGCCGCTGCCGGGCCCACCATCGGTTTGGAAGGTCACCAGGCCGGGGGAGTGGCTGCCGGATTCCGTGTAGTGGTGGATCACCTCTTCCATCGCCCAGTGGTAGTTCGTGCGCCCCATGTGGCCGAGGTTTTCATGGAGTTTGCTGATGCGGCCCAGGGCAGCCGGGATGCTCCTGAGTCATTGGCCCTGTTGCTACGACGTAGCCGGCGAGTTCCCCCGCGATTGAGACGGGGGTACGAAGTGGGCGATGGTGTGGTGCCGGCCCGCCCGATCGCCGTCCTGGCAAGATGGCGGGATGGAACGTGTGCTTGGAATCGGTGGATACTTCATGCGGGCCTCCGACCCGGTGTCCCTGGGCGCTTGGTATCGCGATTGCCTGGGCCTGGACGCCGATGAGAACGGCCTGTGGCATCAGGGCGCCGGGCCGACGGTGTTCGCGACGTTCGAGTCCGAGACCGACTACTTCGGGTCCCGCGCCCAGCAGACGATGCTCAACTTCCGGGTCCGCGACCTGGATGCGATGCTCGCGCAATTGCGCGCCAAGGGAGCGGACGTGGTGCAAGAGACGCAGGACATGGAGGGTGTCGGTCGATTCGGCTGGGTCATCGATCCCGAGGGCAATCGGGTCGAGCTGTGGGAGCCCGCCTGACCGCGTCTTCACGTGGGCGGTGACGTAAGCACGAGCCGGCCGGCCCAGCTCGCCGTCGCCCATCTCCGCAACGGTCACCGCTACGCCCGACTCGCGGCCGGGTTGGGTGTCGGCAGGCGCTCGACACCGCGGTCCGCGAGGCCAAGCACGGCGGTCGGTCACCGGTCATCAACGACGGCATGCCCGACACCGCGCTCCGCGGCCCCAAGGCCGCAGCTTTCGACGACACCGCGCTCCGCCGCCCCAAGGCCGCGGCTTTCGACGACACCCGTGCGCCGCTGTCCGCCGGAATCAGCGCATGCGACGAACCACCGCGCCCTCGCCGATCACGCCCGACGAGAGGCGTACCCCGAGGCCGTCGACCACGTCCACACCGACCTCGGCGCCCTCCCGAGCGGTGAATTCCCGGGTCCTCATGTGGCGACGGCATAGCCGATCTCAGTGATTTCCTCGGCCAAGTCCGACAGGTTTGTCTCCCGGTTCAACGACGACACGAGTTCCGGGGTCAGGGGTCGCAACGCATACACATGACGTACCGCTGCCAGGTCCACGGCAACCTCGTAATAGTCCTCGGCGAACCGCTGGTATGCCTCGGGTGAACGATCCACGAGCAGTTGGAACAGCCGCTCCGCCCCGTCAGGATCGTCATGGCCTGCGGGAAACTCGGTCGTTCCGTGTCTCCATTGGGTGTCCGTCGCCGCGCGCCATATGCAGGCAGTCACGACAGGCACATTCTTCTCGTCCGTGAACGCCGGCTCCTCGACCCAGGGCCTGAAGACCGGCGGGACACCGTCGATCACACCAGGCCAGGGTTCGCCATCATGGGCATACGGGCTCATCGGCGATTCATGGTCGAATCCGCGGACGTAGGCACCTACTGCCGAGAAAATGATGGAGTACTCGTTGCCGGAGCCGTTGCGCATCGAGGCCATCTCTTCACCGTCGGCCCAGGCGGAGTCGAAGGAGTGGTACCGATACTCCCAGTCAGGGCTGAGGATCGTATCGAGCACCGCCAGGGAGCGGCACAGGTTCCGCAGGTCATCGATGGCAGGCAGTTGTCGAGCGATGTCATGTGCAGTCACGCGCTCATCCAACCGGATGCCTCTGACACCTTTATGCCTGTGACAGTCGGATGCCTGTGACACCCCGACGGCTCGACGAAGGACGTCACGACCAGTAACAAGTCCGGAGCGGTTCAAAGCCAACAGGCGGCACCGCGACCGGGACCCTCCGCCGGGGAGCCGCAGGCCGCTCCCCGGCTCGTGGCCCGCGCCGGCCGTCAGCCCTCCTCGCGCAAGCCCCACGGAGAGCCGTACTCGGTGAGCAGGTCGAGGAAGGGGCGGGGCGGCAAGGCTTCCGGGCCGAGAACACCGCTGGCCGACCAGGCTCCACCCGCGACGAGTTCGAGAGCGACGACAGGGTTGACGGCGGTCTGCCACACCACCGCCTGGGATCCGTACTCGCGCATCGACCATTGGTTGTCGACCACGTGGTAGAGGTAGACCTCGCGAGCCGAGCCGTCCTTGGTGCCCTTGACCCAGGTGCCCGCACAGGTCTTGCCGGTCATGCGGTCGCCCAGCGTGGCCGGGTCGGGCAGGCAGGCGGCGACCACGTCGCGCGGGGAGACCGCCACGGGCCCGTTCTCCGAGGGGACGGTGACCTTCTTGGTGGCGTCCAGACCCAGCTCATGGAGGGTCTTCAGCTTGTCGATGAAGTCGTCGCCGAGGCCGTACTTGAACGTCACACGGCGGGCGTCGACCCAGCGGGGGATGAGCAGGACCTCCTCGTGTTCGACGTTGACGCACTCCACCGGGCCGATGCCCTCGGGGAAGTCGAAGACCTCAGGTTCGCTGAAGGGTTCGGTGGTGAACCAGCCGCGATCCTTCTCGTAGACCACCGGCGGATTGAGGCACTCCTCGATGGTCGTCCAGATGCTGAAGGACGGGGCGAAGTCGTAGCCCTCGACCGTCAGGTTGGCGCCGTCGCGGACGCCGATCTCGTCGATCTCGTCGAAGAGCTCGTCGGCTGCGTACCGGGCGAAGACGTCCGACAGGCCCGGCTCCACACCCATGCCGACCAGGGCCAGCCTCCCGGAGCGTTCCCACGGACCGGCCTGTTCGAACTGTGCGTCGCCGAGCTTTACGCCGCATCGCTCGTACGGGTGGCCGGCGTGCGGCGCGGACAGGGACATCGCCATGTCGACATAGTGCGTGCCTGCCGCGAGGGCCGCGTTGAACAGCGGCATCACGAACCGCGGATCGGTCGCGTTGAGCAGGGCGTCACACTTCTCCTCGGTGAGCGCCTGACGTACCGCGTCCTCGTCGGAGGCGTCCAGGCGCCGCGCGCTGAACCGGTCCCCGTGTTCCTTGAGCGCCGCGACGGCTGCCTCGGCGCGCGCGAGGTCGTAGTCCGCGACGACCATGTGGGTCAGGAAGTCGCGACGGGCCGCGATCCGCGTGACGGCCGTGCCCACGCCGCCTGCGCCCACGAGAAGAACTCGCATGTCACACACCTTTCGTCGCCGGAGACGGACGCCTCCGGGGTTGGAGAGATGCAACGGGATGCCCTGGGTTAAGGTCAACAGTGTTGGCATAGGAGTCCAGGTCCGGTCGGAAGGGAGAGTTGGCGTGGCGAAACAGGTGGTGCCGGAGGCGGCACGGCGCAGGCGTCGGCCGACGAGGCAGGGCACGGTGCTGTCCGAGAAGCTGATCGTGCAAACGGCGTTGCGGATGCTGCGAGAGCACGGCAGCACGGGACTGACGGCACGCAGGCTGGGCGCGGTGCTCGGAGCCGACCCCAGCACCCTCTACCGTTACTTCGCCGGACTGGACGACCTGACCAGGGCCATCGGGGAGGAGTTGATGGGGCGGGCGCTGGACACCTGGACGGCCACCGGAGAGTGGCGGTCCGACCTGCGGGCGCTCGGCCAGGCCATTCATGCCTCCTACCTCGCCCATCCCCAGGCCGCTGTGCTGACCGCCAGCCGAGTCACCGGCCGGCCGCGGGAGATCGCGGTGGACGAGGCGATCCTCGGCATCCTGCGCACCGCGGGCTTCCCGGACGCGGACGCGGTCGTCGTCTACCACGCGTTCATCGATCTCACTCTGGCCTTCGCGGCCCTGGACGCCGGGTCGCTGGCGCTGACGGACGAGGCCCGCGCGGCGGACGAGGAGATGTGGAACTCCACCTACGCCGATCTGCCTGCCGACAGCCACCCGCACATCGCGGCCACCGCGCGGCTCCTGGCCGGACGGATGACGCACAGTGCCTACCCCGTGGTCCTCGACACGCTGCTGAACAGCGCGGCAGAGCAGCTCGCCTGGGCGCGCGCCCGGCGATATCCCCACGCCGCAAGCACGCAAAAGCCCTGACTGCGAGGCTTATGCCAACGGTAATGGTCTCTCCACGCCCCAGCACCTTTCCTCACCACCGTGACGTTCGGCCGGCTGCGTGACCTGTGCCGCGATCCATGGTCCGGACACCCGCGCCAACGGCCTGTCGGCGCCGTGTCGCCGCCAGGGGCGGAACTCACTCGCTGTCTGGGTGTGTGCGACGTTTCGGGGTGGGCGGGGCGACACCTCATGGCGACAGGTGGCACCAGCGATCGGCACCAGTGACTGACCCCAGCGACCGGCGCAGCCCCTGCTCAGTGAGTCGGAGCACTGTGGTCCTCGCACGGGGACGTAGGCCTGGCGCGGGCAGGCTCGCTGTCATCAGACAACACCATGTCATTGGTGGCCGGCTCAGCGGGCTGATCGGGTAGCCATGGCACACGAGCGCCGTGGACTCATGGGCTCACTTCATGGCGTCCCGGTGCCGGTGGGGCATCCGTCACTGCTTCGAGGGGGATGTCCAGCCGGTCGGCGACGGCGGCGAGGGCTGTTCCCAGCGAGAGGGCGATTCGGGCGAGGGCGTGTTGGTCGCCCCGGGTCGGGTCCCGGTTGACGATCACCACCGGCTTCCCGGCCTGGGCCGCCTGACGGACGAACCGCAGCCCCGACATCACCGTCAGTGAGGAGCCCAGCACCAGAAGCGAAGTCGCCTCACGGACCAGCCCGCGGCAGTGCTCGACCCGCGACGGCGGAACGGCTTCGCCGAAGAACACCACGTCCGGCTTGAGGATGCCGCCGCAGACCGCGCAGGGAACCACGCGGAAGTCTCCGACCTGGTCATCGGTCAGGTCGGCGTCACCGTCCGGGTTGATTGCGGCGGCCACCGGCTCGAAGGCTGGATTGGCCTTCTCCAGCTGCCGGGCGAGTTCGCGGCGCGGGCTGAAGGCGCCGCAGGAAAGGCAGACGACCCGGTCCAGGCTTCCGTGGAGTTCCACGACGCCCTCGCTGCCGACGGCCTGGTGCAGACCGTCGACGTTCTGAGTGATCACCCCCGAGAGCAGGCCGTGCCGCCCGAACGCGGCCACGGCCCGGTGCCCGTCGTTGGGGCGGGCACGGCCGAAGGTTCGCCAGCCGAGGTGGCTGCGCGCCCAGTACCGCCGACGGGCTTGGGAGCTTCCGGTGAAGTCCTGGTAGGTCATCGGGGTGTGCCGACTCAGGCTCCCACTCGGGCCCCGATAGTCAGGGATGCCCGATTCCGTGGAGATTCCCGCCCCGCTGAGCACAAGCACACCGCCGGTGCTCAGCGCGTCGGTGACCGGCTCCAGATCCGTGGTGCCCGGCGGCAGGTCCTCGGGAGGGGTCCAACTCAGAGTGGGGCGCATCCGCATGTTCCCAGGGTACGGACACGTTGACGGGTCCGCGGGCCGACAAGACCAGACCCCGACGACTTGGTCACCGTCGGGATCGTGGAGAGCCATGACTGGCGCGAAGGAAGCCCTCTTCCGCCTTCGCCTGATGCAGCTTGAGATCACCATTGTCCGGGTCGACCGCGCCCACGCGGGCAAACTTGTGGCCTGGGCGAGACAGCATCTCAACCTCACCGTCAGGTCCTTCATCGTCCGAAGGACAGCTCGCGGGCCGCCCAGCACGCGCACGCTTTTGACCCGGTAACCAGTAACCGCAAGCTCAGTAAGGAACGCGACATGCCCACGTGGACCCGCACGCTGCGTCAGACCGGCATCACCGAGCCGGACCTGCGGACTGCGTACGGCCAACAACGCAAGTTTGTCCGGCGCTTCAAGACCGAGGAGTTTCTGACGGTCCGGCTTCTGCTGCCGACGCGCCTGCATCCACCGATCATCGCCGCGGTCGCCTTCATGCACGAGACGGACGAGCGCATCGACACCGGCACCCGGGAAGCCCGCAGCGAAGCGCTGGGGGAGTGGGCGACCGTCACACGGGCGGTACTCGACGGCGCAACCCCCACCGATACGACTCTCAGGGCACTCGGGGATGCGGTCACGCGGCACCCGCAGCTGGGGCACCGTGTCGAGGCCTTCCTGCGGGGAGCGCGCCATGAGGTCGAGTACGCCGGCTTCCATACCGAGGACGAACTGCAGTCCTACATCGACGGGTACTCGCTGCCCGCGTTCATGCTCCTGGCCTGTCTGCTGGAGGAAGGGGACACCGCAGAGGCCGACGAGTTCGTGCGGCGCTGCCGTGACCTCATCGAGGCGATGCAGCGCGTCGACTTCCTCGACGACCTCGCCGAGGACGCGGAGCAGGGGCAGGTCGGTATCCCGGGCCAGGATCTGGAGCGTCACGGCCTGTCCGTCGAAGATCTCCGGAGCCCCACGAACGCTGTCCGTGCGCGGCTGGAGCAACTGGTCCAAGAACAGGTGGACCTGGCGCACCTGCGGCTGTCCGCAGGCAGGCATCTGGCGGACTTGGCGTCACGGCAGACGCGGCCCTTCATCACCGCCCTGCTGCAGGTGCAGGAACTCCGGTTGCAGGGGGTCAGCCGGAAGGGCGGCAGCCTGGCCGACGGTGGTGCACGTCCGTCTGTCCCGGCGCTGCTCGGCGTGTTGGCACGCCAGTACCGGGCAGCACGGCGGACGCGGTAGATGTCTCGGGCCTGCCCGGCCTGCCCGGCGTCCTCGGGCACCTCGGCGCGGTGCAGGACGTGTCGAGCTACGCAGGGCAGGCGCTTAGGACAGGTACGCAGTTTGTTCCTTACAGGCCATCTCAATTGGCCGGGCACGTTGTCGGCTCTGATGGGATCGTAGGGCGAAGATCCACCTCACCGCCTGCGCCCCATCGGCTCAGCGCAAGCTCGCCAATTGAGATGACCTGTCAGTGGTGTTGTGGGCTACGGGTGCCAGTGGCTCAAGTCGGCAGCTTCCAGTTCTGGGCGCCTGATCCGTTGCAGGTGTAGAGCTGGAGTTGGGTGCCGTTCGTGGTGGTGGAGTTGGGGTCGTCCAGGCACAGCTTGGACTGGGGGTTGATGAGCGATCCGTTGGCGCCCGTGGTCCATTGCTGGGCGCCGCTGCCGTTGCATGTCCACAGCTGGATCAGCGTGCCGTTGGTGGTTCCGCTGTGGTCGGCGTCCAGGCATTTGCCGAGGGTCCGGACCGTTCCGTCGCCGGCGATGATCCAGTCCTGGGCGTAGGTGTTGTTGCAGCTCCAGATCTGGACGTGGGTGCCGTCGGTGGTGGCGGAGCTTGCGTCGTCCAGGCACAGGTTCGATGCCACTGCCGACGTGATGGGGCCGATGCGGGGCGAGGTCGGGGCCGTGGTGTCACCGGCGTAGGAGGGCGGGGCCGCGGACGAGGCTGTTGCCCAGGAGGTGTTGGCGCTGGTGCCGAGGGTGTAGTTCAGCGTGCCGCCGGCGGTGATTGCCGTGGTGGGGGCGTAGGCGTTGTTCCAGGCGGTGCCGTTCCATGTCGCGGACTGCACATAGGGGGCGTTGTCGGCGGCGCCGTTGCCGTTGATCGTCAGTGTCTGGCCCGAGGGGAGTGTGACCACGGCTTGTGTGAACAGGGGGGAGCCCAGGGCGAGGTCGGAGGTGCCCGGGGTCTCGGGGTACATGCCGAGTGCGGACCACACGTACCAAGCGCTCATCGCGCCGAGATCGTCGTTGCCGTCGGCCAGCCCGCCGGGGGTGTTCGCCCAGATCTGGTCCTGGATCGCCCGGACGGTGCCCTGTGTCTTGTAGGGCTGCCCGGTGTAGTCGTATTCCCAAGGCAGTTCGATGCTGGGCTCGTTGCCGACCCACGCGTAGCCCTTGTCGCCGGTGTAGCTGCGCAACACGGTGTCCAGGTAGTGGTTCATCGCCGTGTTGCCGCCCTTGGCGTGCGCCAGGCCGCCGATATTGAACGGGATCATCCCGGTGTAGATCCAAGAGTCGGCTTCGACCATGTCGGTGCCGCTGGTGGGGTCGAAGCCGCCGGTCCAGGAGCCGCCGGCGTTGCGCGGTTCGACGAAGCCGGAGGCGGGATTGAGCACGTTGCGCCAGCCCTGGGCGCGGTTGGCGTAAGTCTTTTGGTGGCTGCTGTCGCCAAGTGCCCCGGCCAGCGCGGAGATTGCGAAGTCGGCGGTGTTGTACTCCAGCGTGGTGGCGACCGGACCGTAGAAGTTGCAGCAGCCGTAGCTGCCGTCGTGCGGCATGTATCCGGGTGAGTCCAGGTAGTTGAGGCCCGGCCGGTCGTTGTTGGCCGTGCTGGCCTGTTTGATCATGTCGGCCAGGGCGGTGGTTGTGTCGAAGTCCTTGGCACCGAAGGCGTAGTAGTCGGCGAGGATGGCGTCGGCCGGGTCGCCCACCATGACGTAGGACTCGCCGTTGTTCTCCGACCACTTGGGGAAGAGTCCGGTCTGGGTGTAGTCGTCGACCATCGATTGGGCGGTGTCCGAGGCGACCTGGGGGGCGAGCAGGGCTTCGAGTTGGGCCTGCGAGCGGTAGATGTCCCAGCCGGAGTAGTTGGCGTAGGCCGCTCTGTGGCCGGTGTCCACGGTGTGTGTTCTGCCGTCGAAGCCGTAGTACTGGCCGTTGGTGTCGCTGATGACGTTCGGGTGCAGCAGCGAGTGGTAGAGCGCGGTGTAGAAGCTCTGTTGCTGTGCGGCTGTTCCGCCGGCGATCTGTACTTTGCCGAGTGCGCTGTTCCAGGCGTTCTGCGCGGCGGTGCGGGTCGCGTTGAAGTCCCAGCCGGTGTTCTCCGCGGCCCGGTTGGCCGTCGCGTTGGCGATCGACACGTAGGAGATGCCGACTTTGGCCTGCACCACCGGGTTGGTGGTGGTGTTGAAGGTGACGTAGCCGTTCGAGGCGGCAGCGTTGGGGGAGGCGCTGCCCTTGGCGGACTTCGGGGCCGGTGTGGTGGGGGGCTTGCCGTGAAGTACCGGCTTGTTGGGCTTCTCGGCGGCATTCTTGGACGCCGCGCCGGGCCTCGAGGGGGTGGTGGCCGATGTCTTCGCGATCGAGGTGCCTTGCGAGGCGAACGGCTGGTCGAAGACCATGTCGAAGTACACGCTGTACGTGTTCCCCGCGCCGCAGAAGTGGCCGCTGGTGACTTGGCCGCTCACCTCGGTGTTCGAGACCTTGGTGAACTGCGTCGAGCTGGCGCCGTTCTGGCTTCCGGTGAGTTTGAAGATCAGGTTGGCCTGGCTGCTCGAGGGGAAGGTGAAGCGGGCCATACCGCTGCGTGTCGTGGTGGTCAGCTCGGTCGTCACCTGGTTGTTGAGGGCGACTTTGTACGAGCCGGCCGACGCCGACTCGTTGGAGTGCGAGAACGCGTCTGTCGCACCGGTGTTCACGGCGCCGACCGTGGGCAGCACCGGTATGTCGCCGGCCGCACCGCAGCCGGGTCCGGCGATGTGGGTGAGGCTGAAGCCGGTGATGGACGAGTCGTTGTACTCGTAACCGCCACCAGAGGGACGCGACGGCGTGTCCGGGCTCCACTGCACCATGCCGAACGGCACGTCGGCCCCGGGGAAGTCGTCAGCCTCGTTCGACGTCCCGATGAACGGGTTGACCACGGTGGCCGGCGACGTGAGGAACGCGGCGCTGTCGGCTGCCGACGCAGGTGTGCACAGCCCGGCCGCGGCCAGTGCCGCAACCGCAAGTAAGCCGATCGCGCTGGTTCCGGGGGGTCTCGACAGTCGTGTGATCACGGGCGTTTCTCCTCTACTCGGGGGCGGGAGACGGAGTTGACAACGTTGTCTCCATGCGAAGAGCGCGACACTGGGCAACGACCGAGGTTGACAACGTTGTCTCATCGCCGGGATGGGGCGGCTGGTGATGCGACGCATTGACGGGGGCCCCGGGGCCGCGAGCACCTGGGGGCGCAGACGAGAACGCTTCGTGAAGCTAGCCACAAGGCAGGGTCATGTCAATGACTCGCGCAAGCGGTCGGTCCCGAGCGCACTGGGGCCGTGGTCATGGGGTTACTGCCCACTCCGCCGAATCTCGGTGAGGTGTCTGCGGAGCAGCGCGACGGCGATGATCCGAGGAGGCGGGTTGTTCGTCGGCTGGGAGAGCGGGGGCGATCGAGCCGTGTCCGGCTTCAGATGGAGCGTGGCAAGGCGGGACAGGCGGCGCGAGTTGGAGCCGAGTCGCGACGGTCATCCGAAGACCGGAGTGTGGCTGGTGGAAGCGGTCGGAGGGGTGGGTTCGGTGGCTGCTGCCCAGCTGGTCACGCAGCGACGCCGGAAACTGCTGTTCAGGCCATCCCATTCACCCGCGTCGCCCCGGCCAGTTGCCCTTTGGCCGAACTGCGGCCTCCGTGAGATCGAGGTGCCTGGCGATCTTTCCGACCGAACGGTCACCGCGACGGCACCTCGACCATCTCGGCCTTGAACTCCGGCGTGAACGAACGCCAACAGGCTGACCCGCGATTGACCTTGGGGCGTACTGGCCTGGGGGTTCGGCCGGCTGGTGTTCTCTCGCAGATCGGCCCGTTACTCGTATCGGTACTTCAGCGAGTCCGCCTCCGCCTGCTCGATGTCGGCGATCGTCAGCTCCGGCATCCGCAGTTGGGCCAGCGTCACCTCGGCCGAGGTCGGCTGGGCGTCCGTCGGCAGCCACTGCTCCGGCTTCCAGGCCCCGCTGCGCAGGAGCGACTTGGGGCAGTGCGGGTAGACCTCCTCGATCCCCAGCACCAGGGCACTGGCCGGCGGCTTTCCCACGGCGGTCAGCTGCGAGAGCAGCTCCGGGCGGGTGGAGACGACAGCCCGGCCGTTCACCCGCAGGGTGGTGGTCCGCCCGGGGATGACGAACAGGAGTCCGGCCCGTCCGGTGGCGATGACGTTCTGCAGGGTGTCCAGCCGCTTGTTGCCGGTCGCGTCCGGTATCGCCACCGTCCGTGCGTCCAGGACGGCGACGAACCCGGCGGGGCCGCCGCGCGGCGAGACGTCGCAGTTGCCCTCGGTATCCGCGCTGGCGACCAGGACCAGCGATGAGCAGCCGATCAACCGCCGCGTGTGCTCGGTGAGTTCGGTCATCTGCTTGCGCACGGCCGCGTCGCCGGGGAGTTCGTACGCCCGGCGCAACGCCTCCTGGTCGGGCACGGCGTCGAGGCGGAGCGAGTCGAAGGCACTGCCGGCAAGGGGTGTTGTCATGCCTCCGACCCTAACGAGCCGACTTGCGATTGATCTTGGCCGGGGGGTGGGTGGATAGAGACGGCCACGCAAGTTGTCTTCCCCTGCTCTCCGTGATGGACATCAACCCTCCCGGTGGGCCGAAACGCCTGATCTTCGATGTCGGCCAAAACGCATCAAGCGCAGTGCGTTCGACTGCTTTGGACGCCGACCGCGTACCAGTTCCGAGCCCAGCCCCCTACCTGCTACCACCCTGCTACCATGCGGGTGTGAATTCCACGAAGAAGCAGACGCAGGTCCGGCTGGAAGAGGATGTGCTCGCGGCCGGCAAGGCCGCCGCGGCCGCCCGTCGGCTGGACTTCAATAAGTACGTGGAGCGCCTCATCATCGAGGACACCACCGGCGCCCGCGCCGCCGGCATGACGGCCGCCCAGCGGCTCATCGATGAGCACGGCACTTTCCTCGACGATCTGGAGCAGCAGCTCGACGCTCCGTACGCCGATCCGCGGCCGGGCGCCGCCGCGTGATCCTGCACGTCGACGAATCCTGGATCCTCGAAGTGGCGGAACGTGCCGGGCACCGCGACCCGGCCGCCGACGACTACGGCGTGCCCATCGCCGCCGTCGCCCGCCATCGCGGCGAACTCCTCGACACACCCGTTTACGACGGCGCCTACGCCCGCGCCGCCGCCCTCGTCCACAACCTGGGCCGCTGCCGCTGGCTGGAGCGTTCCAATCTCACCGTCGCCTGCGCCGTCGCCGTCATGTACCTCGAGGCCAGCAACATTCCGGTCAACCCCACACGCGAGCAGCTCACCGCGCTCGCCCACGAGTTGAACAACCCGCGCTGCACCGCCGCCCGGATCGCCACCTTCCTGCGCACCTGGAAACCCTGAGCCCGGGGTGCGGCTGCGTGTCCGCTGCGGACACGAGAGCTTTTGGTCGGTCCTGCCGGCCATGGGGGCCGCGAACTTTCGTTCGTGGGCGGGGCGCGGCCCCGGAAGCGCAGGTGGGAAGGGTCGACCCTGAGCCGTTCGTCCCGAGTGCGGTTGTCGGAAACTGGGGCCGTCCACGTCCCGGCGCCGCCCGGCGCCATGTTCCTGAGCTCGCCCCGGGCGCTTCCCGATACCGGGATCAGGTGCGCCGGCCCCGGTCGGCGGTGGAGTAGCCGGCGATGTCGAGAACCTTGGTGCCGGTGTATCCGGGCGGTGTCGGCACGCTGACGTAGGTGTACGCGGCAGCCTGGGCCGGCGCGGCCGCGACGACCGCCGTGAACGGTGCCGCCCCGACGCCGCCGGCCTCGACGCCGGCGGCGACCCTCTGGCTTGCTTTCATGTGTTTCTCCCGGTGACGACATGTGATGTGCGTGCAAACGACGCCGGTCGGCGCCGAGATCCTCGGCGAGGGACTTCGAGTACGGCCGGAAAGCACAGCTCAGAGGTGCCCGAGGGGGTCGAGAATGAGGGCGAGACCTCGTTGTGCAGGGGGGACCATGGGGCTCAGGGTGCACTTCACGGCGGAAGACCTCGCGCGGATACGGATAGCCCAGGGGCCCGACCCGATGTGGGAGATCGTGCTGAGCGCGACCCTGCTGGACGGCACCGCGGGCCGGGCCGTCTTCGACCCGTGGCGGGCGGGCGCCCGAAGCCGGCTGCGGGACCGCCTGCCCCGCCAGGACGCCCGGCTGATCCGCTATCTGGCGCCCCGCACCGGGGACTTCCCGGACTTCCTGACCCCCGTCAGGACGACCGTGGACCTGGCCGAAGGGATCGAGGCGGTACGCGCCACCCCGGCCCGACGGTCGCGTCAGAATCTGGCCGTCCTCCCCACGGCGCCGGCCTGGGCCCGCCCGCTGGCCGACAGCGCCCACGCCGCGCTCACCGGCCTCGGCAACGCCCTGCACCGCTACTACCACGCCGCCCTCGGCCCCTACTGGCCGCAGATCCAGGCCCTGGTCGACGCCGACCGCACCGCCCGCAGCCGCGCCCTGCTCCGCCACGGCGTCGACGGACTCCTGCACAGTCTGCGGCCCACCCTGGACTGGTCCCCGTCGGTGCTGACTGCGCCCTACCCGGTCGACCGCGACCTCCACCTCGCCGGGCGCGGCCTGCTCCTGGTGCCCTCGGTGTTCTGCTGGCGCACCCCGGTCACCCTCATCGACACCGAACTCCCTCCGGTCCTGGTCTACCCCGTCGCCCACCGGCCCGGCTGGTGCGCCGACCCAGCCGCCCGACCCGGATCCGGCAGTCTCGCAGCCCTCCTCGGCCCCACCCGGGCCAGCGTCCTGCGCGCCGTCGAAGACGGCTGCACGACCACCGAACTCGCCCGCCGCACCGGCACCACCGCCCCCACCGCCAGCCAGCACACGCTCATCCTGCGCGAGGCGAACCTGATCGTCTCCACCCGCCACCGCAACACCGTCGTCCACACGCTCACACCACTCGGAGCCGCACTGCTGCACGCCAACACCTGACCGGACAGGCCTCCGAGGCGCCCGTCCGGGCAGCGGGCCGTCCAGGAGCCGCAACGTGTGGGGGGCAGGGCCTCCCGGGCGTACGGTCTCGGCTGTCACACCCGCGTGGCCGGCTGCCTGCTCCGCATCGCGCAGCAAGGTCCTACCGAACCGGGAACTCGGCGCCGTCGATGAGGGGCAGCCGGGTAGTTGAGCCGACACGCCGCCCCCGTAGCGCTCCCTACTCAGGCCGGTCGCCAGGACGGCACCGGCCGCCCCGGGGCGCCCGGCGTCGCACGCCCGTATGACCAACGAGGCGAACCTCCAACGGTGATACCGGCGGTTTTTCCCCGACGGCCGCATTCGAAGGGTCGGCCGCCATCCCGGAAGGTGGGGCTGCCGACACCATCCGATCGCCTACGCAGGCTCGACCGCGGCTCACCATCACCGTCAGAGGCGGCACGATCCGGCGCAGCGGGCCGGCCTCGGGTACGACTGTCGAATCGAGGAGGCCGGGCTTTGAGCAGCCCCCAGGGCATGGCCCGTCCGAAGGGCGGGACAACAAGGCCCTGGCCGTGCAACCATTCGGACCTCGAACATGTCTCTCATAGTGAAATCATCGGTCCCCTTCACCAGAACATCTGGGGGCGTCATGCACCATCACCCATCCCGTGCAGCCGTTGTCGCGGGCGTCCTTCTCACCGCCGCCGCAGCCACGGTCCCCGCCTCCGCGGCAACACAGTCGAAGGCCTCTGCGCAGACTTCGCCGCCCGCGCGCATCGTCAACGCCCGGTGGGCCGGCCACTGCACGTTCGACCGGCTCGTCATCGACGTACGGGGCAGTGCCCCGCCAGTGACCGTGAAGCCGGTCAGGACGCCTACCTACGATCCTTCCGGGAAGAAGGTCCCACTTGCCGGGAAGTACTTCCTGGAGATCAGGCTCTCTCCCGCGGTCGCGCACGACGGTGCCGGCAAGTCGGTCTACCAGGGTCCCCGCCTGGTGAAGATCCAGTTGCCCAAGCTGAAGGGTCTCGCCTTCACCGGAGACTTCGAAGGGGTGGTCAGCTTCGCAACCGCGTTCCAGACCAAGCCCACGTACAAGGTCTTCAAGCTGCACAGCCCCGAGCGCGTGGTTCTGGACTTCAACCACGCCAACTCCTGCCGGTGAGTGCCGACCGTCACTGAAGTAGTCGCTGCCCAGCCCTGCCAGGGCTGGGCCGACGCCGTGGGGCGAGCCCGGAACCGGCAATGCGCGCCGGGGCAGTCCGCGTCGGGTGCGCCGGTGGGCGCGACATTCGTCCACCAGGGCGGCAGTCGGCCCGGGTCGGGCAGGGGAGCGGCGGGGCATCCAGTCCCTTCATGTCATGCTGGCCATCACCGGCCTTAGCCATGACGCGGACGCCTCGTCAACGCTCAACCCCAGATGATGTATCCGGTCGTGTCGTCGTGGCCGTCGTCCGGAAGGCCGATGTAAGCGCGCAGGGCCGCCCGGGTGTCGGGCAGGTGCCGGTTCTTGAGGAGCTCTTCGAACTTCTTCCCGTACGCGCCCCAGGGTTCGGCCTTCACCAATGCCTGGAGGAGACGTTGTTGTGACTCGGTGAGTTCTGCGAAATCGGGCAGGCCGTCGTGGAAGGGCTGGGCGAAAGCCAAGGTCAGGGTGGACCTCGCCGTCGAGCCAGTGTGGTTGCCGGGCATCGCTGTCAGACAGTCAGCCACGCCCCGAAGCACGGTCTCCCGGTCGTGGTCGGCGAGCGACAGAAGAGAGCGACTGATGTAACCGGGGATGTCGCCTTCGTTGTAGTCGATGTCCTGCTTCGGGGGTTCGGCCGCCGCCGCGGCGAGTTCGGCGATCACTCGCCCAGTCAGATCGGTGCCGAGCCCCGTGGCGTCCTCGGCGTTGCCGATCCGGGCCAGCGCGGTCGCCGCCGCCCAGCGGATCAAGGGCTCCGTGGCGTCCAGGTGAGGGCTGAGCCGGGACACGAGAGTCAGGTCGCCGAGCAGGCCGGTCGCCACCAGGGCGGTGGCCATTACCGTAACGGAGTCCTCGACCCGCAGGCGGTCGAGCAGACGGGGCAGTATGACGGGCGCCTCTTCGGGGAACCAGGCCGCGAGGTAGACGGTCCTGGTCCGGATGGCGGGGTCGGGATCGTCGAGGAGCGGGAGCAGGCCGGGGAGTTCGGCCCGTACCGCGTCGTAGGAGAGCAGGGCGCTCGCCCGAGAGTCCATCACCCGCTCGGCGGCCCACTCCGCACGTGTCTCCCTGATTCTGCCGCGCTTCTCCTCGTCCGGTTCGGCCGCTATCTGCTTGTCGTACCAGGCCAGTGCCTCGTCCATGCTCAATTCAGCCGCCGCCGCGCGCCAGGCGTTGATCTGGATGCCGCGGGGAAGGTCGTATTCGTCGTGCCAGTCCACCGCGAGTCTGGTCAGCAGCCGCAGTACCCCGTCCCGGACCGGGTGGGGGCCGGCCAGGGCGATCCGGGCCAGGAAGGGCACCGCGTACGGTGACGCGGAGTATCGGGTGCCCTGGTGAAAGATGTTGCCGAACAACGACGTCAAGGCGTTCTCGCGAGCGGCCTCGTCCTGCCCGCACAACGCGGTGAGTTGGCCGGGGACGTCCTGCGCCCTACCGTACGCGTGGCCGAGCTCGGCCCAGTCCACCTCGTGCAGGCCTTCGAGGAGGCCGCCCTCAACGTTGATCACCGCCTGACTGTCGCACACCCCACTGACAGTGAGTCCTGCCCCACCCCGCGTCGGGCGCCATGCCCGACGGAGTCCTGCGCGACGACCCGCCCGCGCTGCGGCCCCAGCACCTCTTCCGGTTCGACCCGCAAGCTTTCGAGCACGCCCTCGTCCGGCTGTCGGCCGTCCGCAGCCCGTGGCTGCGCGAGATCTACGAGAACCTCCCGCGGCAGACACGCGCCCGCATCTTCTAGCTCGCGACCCTGCACACGGTCAGCCGGGCCGGCGCCTACGGGGCCCGGCCAGCAACTGTCCCGTCTGCGAGGGCTCACCACGGCGTTGGTCTCCGCCCGTGATGATGTTTCCTGTCTACGTCGCGACGCGAGTGTTGCTGTGATCGGCCTGGAGAAGGTTCATGACTGTGCCGGCGTAGTGCCTGGGATCGGTTGCTGCGGCCCTGAGGCGGATGCGGCCGGTTCACGGTCCTCTACGGGGATGGGACGCCGGCGGGGCAGCAGCAGCGGGCTGGTGAGGATGAGCAGTCCCGCGACCGTGAGAGCGGTACGTGGGCTGGTGACGTCGGCGAGCAGTCCGCCGAGCGCCGTGAAGATGGCGATGGACGCCTGCTGGCCGATCGACCAGGCCGACAGGGTGCGGGCGACGAGATGGTTGGGGGTGTGCTCGAGCCGGTAGGTGGCGAGCACCGGGGTGTACAGGCTCATGTTGATGATGGTGGCCAGCTCGACAGCTGTCACCGTGACGAGGCCGATGACGCCGGGACGGACGAAGGCCAGGCCGATCAGCCAGATGGCGCGCAGAGTGCCGACAGTCCGGAAGACCCCGTGCCGGCCGTAGCGGGCCACGACGCGGCGGGCCAGCCTGGAGCCGATGAGTCCGCCGAAACAGGGGGCGGCGAAGGCGAGGCTGCCAGGGCGGGAATCCGAGCTGGCGAAGCAGGAGCACGGCCAGCAGCGGCTCGGTCGCCATGATCAGACCGGCGACGAGCATGTTGTTGAGGTAGAGCGCCCGCAAACCGGGATCGCCCAGGATGTGGCGCCAGCCGTCGAGCAATGCGCCCGCCCGGACGCGGCTTTTGCCGATGGTTCCCGGCGCTCCTTCTCGGCCGCGAATCGCGGTGATGCCCAGCGCGGAGAACAGGTGGCTGAGCGCGTCGGCCACCAGGGTGATGACTGGCCCGAACAAGCCGATCGCCGCCCCGCCCAGTGGTGGTCCCGGCAGCGAGCTGCAACCCTTTGCTGTCCTGAGAACGGTCATGTGCGTGGACCACGAAGCCGACGCACCCTTGTCGCCGCTGCGGACGTCGGCCGGTTCCAGCAAGCCGCCGCTGCGCTGTCGATCACCCGCAGGCCGTGTCCTCTCGCACTGGCGGGCGCGAGCCCGGTATTTGTGCCCGATAGGCACCGACACCTATGCCTGACGCGGACCGGCGAGGCGCTCGGCCAGGAACGCGCGCTCGGCGTCGTTCTCGGTCAACTCCAGCGCCTGGCGGTAGGCGATCGACGCCTCCTCCGAGCGGCCCAGCCGACGCAGCAGGTCCGCCTTGATCGCCGGTAGGTATTGGTATTTCGCAAGCCGGCCGTCCTTCTCCAACTCCGCAACATCCGCCAGCGCCTGCGCCGGACCCGAGACCATCGACACCGCCACCGTGCGGTTCAACGCCACCACCGGTGAGGGCCACACCGACAGCAACTCGTCGTACAGGGTCACGATCTGAGGCCAGTCCGTACGGTCGTAGGACGACGCCTCGGCGTAGACCGAGGCGATGGCAGCCTGCAGGACATAGCGGCCCGGTCGCCCGCCGCGCAGCCCGTCCACGATCAGGCCGTGCGCCTCGGCCATCGCTGAGCGGTCCCAGAGCGATCGATCCTGGTCCTCCAGCCGCAGCAGACGACCGTCGGCGTCGACCCGGGTGGCGCGCCGGGCGTCGGTGACCAGCAGCAGGGCGAGCAGCCCCCGCGCCTCCCGTTCGTCGGGCATCAGCTCACGCAGCATCCGGGTCAGCCGCAGCGATTGGTCCACCAGGTCCGTACGCACCAGCGACGCGCCGGACGGCGCGGTGTGCCCGGCAGTGAACAGCAGATGGATCACGCCCAGAACCGCGCGCAGTCGATCCGGCAGTTCACCCGTTCCCGGGAGCCGGAAGGGGATCCGCGCGGCCGAGATCTTCTTCTTCGCCCGGGTCATCCGGGCGGCCATCGTCGGCTCCGAAACCAGAAGCGCCCGTGCGATATCAGTGGTCGCCACACCGCACACCAGTCGCAACGTGAGTGCCAACTGCGCCTCCTGCGCCAACGCCGGATGGCAGCACATGAAGATCAGCCGCAATCGCTCGTCCGGTACCACGTGTTCAGGCTCGACGGCGGACGGTTCGTCGATCGCCACCTCGAGCTCCGTCTCCTCGGGCTGTACCAGCAGCGGGAGTTTCGAGCGGAGCGTCTGCTCGCGTCGCACCGCGTCCATCGCGCGGCGCTTGGCCGCGGTGGTGAGCCAGGCCACCGGTTTGTTCGGGATCCCGTCGCGGGCCCAGCTCGCCAGGGCGGCTGCGTACGCCTCCTGCACGCACTCCTCGGCCAGGTCCAGGTCGCGTGCGACGCGCACCGTCGCGGCGAGCACCAGGGCGCACCCGCGACGGTGCGCGTCCGCGACCGCCGATTCGACGTCTGCCATGGGCGTCATGCCGTAGCGGATCCATTCGCGATGAAGCCGCCCTCTACGGGCCGCACTTCGACACCGCCGCCCTGCTGGGTGGCGGGATTGGCACGGGCGATCTTCAGGGCGGCGTCCAGGTCGGGCGCCTCGATGATGGCGAAGCCGGCGATGACCTCCTTGGCATCGACGAACGGGCCGTCCGTCACCACGTCGCCGTGGATCGAAGTCGCCGTGTCGGCGGCGGACCGCAGCGCGAACGCCGCGACCAGGGCCCCGGACTCCACCATGTCCTCGAAGTGGCGGTCATGGGCCTCCCGAGCCCCGGGAATTACCTCGGCCTCGTCGACGTGGGCCTTCGCGTAGATCAGGATCGCGTACTGAGCCATGGTGGCTGTCCCTCCTTGCGGTTGCTGTTGCCTTACGCCCCTATGTCGAACGGCCGGACCGGAATCGACAGTCCTCCTCGAAACTCATTCGGCCGATACCCCGCAACGTGACGATCCCCCGAGCTGACGCGGCGGACCGGTGAGGCTTGCCGACCGGGTCAGATCTTCAAGAGCCGAGTGAGGTCAGGAGTGTGAGGACTTTGGGCCAGCCTGCCTCTCGAGCGGCGGCATCGCCCGCGCGGGTGCCGCCGAGGTCGGTCTCCCGACGGGTCACGGGTTGAATCAGATGGGTCCCGGCAGGGAGGTAGGGGAAGATGCCGACGCCGTGCCCGGAGTTCGGGTAGATCAGTGCCTGGTGCGGATACCGGTTGTGGGTGGCGTCGAGTTCCCGGACGATCTGCCGGGCCCATCGAGGCGAGGTCCAGAGCCTGTCGTCGGCACCTGCTATGGCGATGACGGGGCCGCTGACGTGGCCGAGTGGGATGAGCTCTTCGGCGACGGGCTTGCCGTTCCTTGTCCAGGCATAGGTGCCGTAGTCCGGAAATCCGCTGTGTACCTGTGCTGAGGGGGAGTAGACGACGGCACCGTGGATGAGGTCGGGGTAGTTGTCGGCGAGGAGCAGGGCAGCCTCACTGCCGCGCGAGTAGCCCATGGCCAGGATGTGGCGTGGGTCGACCCCCGGTTGTGTGGCCAGCAGCCGGGCGGCGGTGGCGAAGTACTCCAGGGGGATGTTCTCCAAGGCTCGGGGGAGGCCGGGGAGGTTGAAGTAGCCGAGCGACAGGGCCGGGTAGCCGTGCGAGGCGAGCAGGGCCGCAGCATGCGTCGTGCTGTTTCCCCCCTCTGAACCACCGAAGACGAGCACCGCCGGGTGCCGCGGCGTGCCAGGGGCCGGCTGATACAGGGTCCCGGCGATCTTGTCGGCCGCCACGGTGAGGTTCCTTTTGGTTACACCGGTTCCGAACCATGCGCGGGTCACCGTACGGGAGGCGACCCGATGTCCGTGCGCCGTGACGGTGAGGGTCACGTGGTAGGCCTGCTGGTGCGAGGAAGGCGGAACGAAGGAAGCGGCCTCGGGATCTCCCGTCGCCGGGGCCATCGACCAGAACAGGCCCATGCCGTCCCGAAGTTGGTAGGTGCCGGAAACCGGACGAGCCGTGTCCAGGTCGACCGAACCGCGGGCGTCCGCCCGGAAAGTGGCCCGTCCGCGCCACGGAACACCCTGACGGTCCACCGTCCGTGAGGTGACCGTGACCTCCTCGCCGGGCGACAGGCCACTGATCCGGGCGTGCACCGGTTCGTCCGTCAACGCCGCCGGAGCGCCCACCTTGAGTAATGCGTGGCTACCGGGAGCCGTGCATCCGGCAGTGCCTGCGCCGACGAGGGCGAGCACCGCCATGACACAGGCCCAGCCCGGTATCCGATCCCTCAAGAGTCCGCCCCTTGCCGCGTCCGCCGGCTTGCGAAGGCTGACGCGATCCAACTCGCCTCGCCCCGTTGAAAGTTTCAGAAAAATTACTCAACCACATCGACCGTAGACGTGCCAGAGTCGTGCCGCGGCCGGAACACGGTGATAGCGAACCGAGGGGAGGTCCTCTCGCAACTGGTCTTCTGAACAGTGCATTTGGTCCAATTCCTGGACTGGCTCCTGCGAGAAGCCAGGCATGGGACCCGTTCCGAGAGCCATGCAATTCCTTGCAAATGCTCCCCGGACACGAGTGCGTGATGTCAGCCACCGCGATGTCGGCGACCGCATGGGTCATCGATCCCTGCATCCGCCGCCGGCCGAGGCGGCGCCCAACCTGCCCAGAGCGAGCGGGTAGTCGTGGCGCTTGGTAGTCGCTGTGGTTCAGCTCCCGCACGACTCGTTCCCCTTCGAGCAGCGTCGTTTGGTCGGAGGCTGCGGTGGGGTTTCTCGGCCCGGTCGGTCAAGACAGGATCTCGACGAACCCGTCGGTTCCGTGCACGCGGATCCGCTGCCCGTCCCGGATCAGCCGGGTGGCCTGCTCCACGCCCACGACGGCCGGCAAGCCGTACTCCCGGGCGATCACTGCGCCATGGGTCATCAGGCCGCCCACCTCCGTCACCAGGCCCGCGATTCCGACGAATAGCGGCGACCAGCTGGGGTCCGTGAAGGTCGTGACCAGGATGTCGCCCGCTTCGAGATCGGCCTCCGCCATGTCAAGGATGACGCGGGCCCTTCCCTCGACGGTCCCGGCGGAGACCGCCAGGCCGATCAGGGCGCCGGCCGGCACGTCGTCGCGCCGGTACGCACCGGTGACGGCCTCACCATCCGATGTGAGCACCCGAGGCGGTGTGAGCGCGTGGTACGACCGGAACGCGTCCTTGCGCCGCTGGATGAGGTGGTCATCCACCTGGTTCGAGCGCACGGCGGCGTGGAGTTCCTGGAACGTGAGGTAGAAGATGTCCTCCTTCTCAGGAAGCACGTTGGCCTGCACGAGACGCTCGGCCTCCTCCAGCAGGGCCTGCTTGTAGACGAAGTAGCGCCAGATGATGCCGTACTTCGGGTACTCCCGGTACCCGATGAAGGTGCGGACCCGGTCGATCATCCGCTTGGCCTCGTCGGCCATCTGGTCCCCGTCCGGCAGGGCCCGCAGGCGTGACAGCACGTCCTGTTCCGTCTTCTGCGCCTTCTGCAGCCCTTGCTCGAAGCGCCGTTCGGCGGCGCCCGGTTCGAAGTTCCTGACGTTGTCGAGGATCACGGGCACGAGCGTGGTGGGGCGCTCGCGCCAACGCGGCCTCGTGATGTCGATCTCGCCGACGCAGCGCATGCCGTACAGGTCGAGGTAGCCCTCGATGGCGTCGCGCGCCTCGGTCCCCCCGGCGAGTTTCGGCAACTCGTCGAGGAAGCCCTCGTCCTCGACGCCCTGCAGGAACGCCACCACCTCCGCGTGCGGGCGGATCACGTCCGCGACGTCGAGCAGTGCCAGTCCCATCTCCGACGTGACGTTGTCGGGGGCGGACAGCGTGAGCGTGTCGGCCGCGTTCTTCTCGCCCAGCCACTCCTGCAGCTTGTCGTTGAGCCACCACGTGGCCTCCATCCCCGCCATGATCGCCTGCATGTTCAGCGGATCAATGAGGACTCGCTTGTGCTCCTGGAAGGCCTCCAGCAGGAAGTCGAACAGCGCCGGTCCGGTCTTCGTCCGGATGTCTCGCTCCAGGGCGGCGATGGACGCCTGACTACGCTCGATCAGTTCGGTGACGATGGCCGGATCGGTCTCGATCGAGGCGGAGGCACGGCCGTCCGGCGGCCCGCCGGGACCTGCGTCGGGGAGCGGCGGGACGAAATCGTCGTGGTCGAGGACGGTTTCCAGAGCGTCCCTGACCAACGGATCGCCCTTCCCCATGACGTCCAGGAGGGCGGCGCGGCTCGCGGGGGAGGCCAGACGACGGGTGACGTCGACGAACAGTCTCCCGCCGGCCTCGTGCATCGGCACCATGGCTGTCAGCTGCCACATGGAGAACCCCAGCGGCTTCATGGGGTCGGTCATCATCTGCTGATGACCGACGGAGACGTAGACGTGGTTCTCCTGGTCGTCGGTCTCGGGGATGGGGAACAGCGTCGTGATCGGCCGACTCTGAACGATCTGGAAGTCATCATCGTCCAGGCACCATTCGATGTCCTGCGGACGGCCGAAGTGCGCTTCGATCCGCCGCCCGAGCTGCACGAGCCGTACGACCTGCGTATCCGTCAGCGCCGGCTGCTCCTGCCGCTGCGAGTCGATCGCCACTTCCTGCGTACCGCCGGCCGGCAGGGCGTGCACGGCACGCTGTTTGGCGGCGATCGCCTTGGCGACGACTTCGCCGTGCCGCACCTTGAAGACGTCCGGGTTCACCAGGCCGGAGACCAGGGCCTCGCCGAGGCCGAAGCCGGCGTCCACGGTGGCGACCTTCCGGTTGCCCGTGACGGGGTCTGCCGTGAACAGGATGCCGGCCGCCTGCGGGAAGACCATCCGCTGCACGACGACGGCCATGCGGACCGTGCGGTGGTCGATGCCGTTCCGCTGACGGTAGGTCACGGCCCGCTCGGTGAACAGCGAGGCCCAGCATCGGCTGACGTGCTGGAGGACCGCCGTCGGCCCCACGACGTTCAGATACGTGTCCTGCTGGCCGGCGAAGGAGGCCGTCGGCAGGTCCTCTGCCGTCGCGCTGGATCGGACGGCGTAGGCGGCTTGCTCGCCGAGCCGGGCGAGCGCGCGGGTGATCGCCGCGGCGAGATCGCCCGGAATGGCAATCCCCTCGATGGTCCGACGAATCTGCGCGCTGAGCGTGCCGATCGCCTCCCGGTCGTCCGGGTTCAAGCGCGCCAACTGATCGAGCCGATCGTCGATCGACGGCGCTTCCGCCATGATCCGCCGGAAGGCGTCCGTCGTCACGCAGAAGCCACCTGGCACGCGAATGCCTTCGATCCGCGACAGCCCGCCCAGGTGCGCGCCCTTGCCGCCAACGACCGCGACCTGCGTCTCGTCAACCTCGTGAAGATCCACCACGTACTGCTCGGTCATCGCGATACCTCCGAGGCAGCCGTGCTCCGTTGCGCTGCGGTGCCCGATCGAATCACCGGCGCCTCCAACTCTGCCGAACCTCTTGTCGAGCACGTCCTCATCCCTGCTTGCCTTCCCTCCGCCCACTCGGCCGGCCGCGCCGCCCAGTCGGGCGACGCGCACCCCCGCACCTTTGCGCCGAGCACCCGCAACCGCACTGCCGCTCCCACCCATGGTCCGACGTCACCACGTCCCCCATGCGTCGACAGCGATACACGCACGTCGTGCCCTCATTTCCGCAGGTTGTGGCATCGGTCGACGATTCTGCGCCGTGACCCGGGGCTTGCGGCAAGCCCCCCGGCGCGCTATACGTTGAGAGTGGCAAGGAGAGAGCTCTCCTTGCCTTTGTCTTTTGCCGTCCATTGGACTCGACAAGCTTCTCGCGAAGCGGCGGCGCGTCGCGTACGGGTACGCGCCGTTGGCTCAGTCGGATGTCCCATCGGCTTACGGATGCGGCCGCGGAACCAGAATTCTTTCCCACGGGAGACGCCACCACGTGAACGCGCCACCATCGCCGCCTGGAGTGGAGCGGACTGACGGATCATCCGTCCAGATCGGCGCTCTCGTTCCACTGACTCGGCCTGGCTGGGTCGAGGCCGGCCGACACCTGCTCGCTGGACTCGAGCTGGCTGCTCGCGAAGTCAATGACGCCGGCGGGATCGCGGGAAGGCCACTCGAGCTGGTGGTTCGAGACACCGCGGCTGATCCACAGAGGGCCGCGGCGGCCGTGGATGAGCTGGCTCGCCTGGGCGTGGTTGCCTTGGCAGGGGAGTACCACAGCGTGGTCGCTCGCGCCGCTGCCGCCAGGGCCGACGCCCTTGGCCTCCCGTTCCTCTGCTCGTCAGCGGTTCTCGACGCGCTCACCGATCAGCCGACGGAATGGGTCGCCCGCCTCGCCCCGGCGCAGTCCCACGGCTGGCAGATCTACGCGGACTTCCTCCTCGGCGCGGGCCACACTCGAATCGCCATAGCAGTCGAGCCGAGCGTCTACTGGGCATCCGGGGCACGCATTCTGCGGGACCATCTCGCTCCACGCGGCGGCACGGTCATCGAACTCGACGTGCGCGCGCTCTCCCCCACGGCCGTGTGCGACGAACTCGTCGACAGTCGTGCGACCGCCCTCCTTCTTCTCGTCGGCCACCCGGAGCCGGCGGTGTCGATCGTCAAGTCCCTACGCCGCGACCGGCGCCTCGCCGAGATCATGATGGGCGCTCCGGCCGGGCAACCGGAGTTCGCCGAATGGGCGAGGTTGCTGGGCAAGGACGGTGCCGGGATCCCGTTCCTGCGCTACCTGCCCGAGCGCCTGAACCCACTCGGGGTACGAGTTGAGACAGCGCTCCGCCAGCGGCTGGCCGAAGCGCCCTCCTTCGTCGCCTTCGAGGGGTACGACACGGTCACCGTGCTCGCCGATGTGCTGCGTTCTCACGGCGCGGACCGGGGGCGCACCGCCGCATCTTGGCCGCACGTTGCAGTCGAAGGCACCCGCGGGCAGATCCAGTTCTCCCGCATGCCAGGCATCAGCGTCTGGCAATGGGCCTGGACGCCAGTCCAGGTCGTTGATCGAGATCCGGCGGACCCCGATCGCTTTCGGATCCTTCACGCCGGCTGAGAGAGCACGGAGGCCCGAACGGGTCGGCCGGCACCCGGGGACCTCCGCCCGCATGCAGTGAGAGACGAAGCCGCGCAGCGTCCCGCGCTGCATTTCGGCCGGCCCGCGCAGGCAGCGGCCCGCTGGAACGAATTTGGTGACGAGGGGGGCTGGCCTGGTGTAGAGAGGAGGGCGCAATCAATCCTACGAGCGCGGGCGCAGATGTCGCGGTACGCCTGGCAGCCAGGGCACCGCCGGTGATTGACATTGCATACCGCTCATGATCACCAGCCGGAGGCTCTGATGCAGGTAGTGCTGCGAGACGTGAGAGACACCGACCTGCCCATCTTCTTCGCTCAGGTGAACGATCGCGAAGGGCTCCGGATGGCGGCGTTCACTCCCAAGGACCCATCAGACAGTGCGTATTTCGAGGCCCACTGGGCACGGATCCGCCAAGACTCAACGATCATCGCACGCACCGTCGTTGGCGACGGCGATGAGGTGCTCGGGAATGCTGCCGTGTTCGGACCGCCCGAGGAACGTGAGGTCACGTACTGGATCGGGCGGCAGTACTGGGGGCGAGGAGTAGCCACCGCCGCGCTGCGGGAACTCCTCGTCGTCGCGACGGAGCGTCCGTTGTACGCCCGCGCGGCGGCGGACAACCTCGCTTCGATCCAGGTCCTGAAGAAGTGCGGATTCGCGGTCACCGGCAGTGATCGGGGCTTCGCGAACGCACGAGGCGAAGAAATCGACGAAGTGCTCCTCACCTTGGCCGACTGACCCCACGCCCACCCAACCAATCCGGGTGCCGTGCTCGACTCCAGGTGGTGGTCGGGATCCACGGTGATTCGCAACCACGGTCCAACAACGGTCAACCACGGTCCAACAACGGTGTGGTCACCAGCACATCCTGAGATCCACGACGCAGCGTTCAACCGGCAGGATCCGACCCCTCGGCAGGCGTCCTTCGGACACTGGTGGCGAAGCAGGTAGCCCAGCCCCGCCGGAGCATTGCGGGACCGGGCTACGGATGGGACCCCTGACTGGCAGCAGGAGAACGGGCTCTCAAGAACTCCTACGCGATGCAGAACCGCGTAGACATACGTCGGTTCGGCGTCGTACGCCGCGACAGGTGGTCAGCACCAGCCTCCGCCGAGGTGGGAAAACGCCTTCCAGGCGGCCCTGGTCTTGGTTCCGGCGACGCCGTCGATGCCGCCGGTGTCATAGCCGAGGTAGGTGAGGAAGCGCTGGAGGCCGCGGATGGTGTTGGGGCCGACGTCACCGTCAACGGTTCCGGCGTTGAATCCGCGATCGTTGAGGAACCTTTGCCAGGCTTTCCAGCTGCTGGAGCCGAGTTGCCCGTCGATCGCGCCGGGGCTGAATCCGGCGTCGCGAACGTAGCACTGCACGCTCTTGGCTTCGGAGGTGGTGAGGCCGAGATTGTTGACGGCCAGAATGGTGACACTCTGGCCGCTCGCCGCGGCTGTGGCGGCCGACTGGGGAGCCGCGAAGGCGGCGCTCGCGCCTGTCAGGCTCCCCACGGCGATCCCGATGACAGCGGTGGCACTCACGAGCGCCCTGGATGCAGCACGCATTGTCTCCTCTATTCAGTCGCGTTCCTTCGGTCGCCGTCATCGGCCGACCGTGCTGCCAGCCTTGTCGGGAGCGGGCGTTGAGTGCTTGTACGAATGCGACCTGCAGCCCGAGATGCCGGATATCGGCCAACGTCCCCTGAAGTCGGCCAACTTCGGGACGCTCGGGTCACGGATCGCCCGGCACTTCTAGGGTTGCCGTGTCTGCGTTGACCGATGGGGGGATCGGGACGTGCACGAACTGTTCCTACAACCTGCTGCCTTGGACCTGCGCAATGAAGTTCTGGGATACCGCGGCTTCCGCTTCGATGTGGTGGGGACGCGGCGCAGACTGCTGATCCCCGACGCCGTGGTGAAGGTGATGCTGGGTTTCGGCGACCCGGTGCGCGTACAGGACTCTGTCGACCCGGCTCGCTACGCCAGCGGGGTCAGCCTCGCCAATGGGGCCCGCACGACGTCCGCGATCGGCGAGCACACCGGCCTCATCCACGGAGTGACCATCCTGCTCACTCCGCTCGCCGCCTACCGGTTGTTCGGGGTGCCCATGTCCGAGTGGGCCCAGACACCCGTGCCCCCCGAGAACCTGCGCCCGTCTCCCTGGGCCGACTTGCCCGCCCGACTGGCCCACGCCTCTGACTGGGGCCGCCGTTTCGCCCTGCTCGACCACGTCCTGCGTCAGGCACTCGACACAGGTCCCGCCGTCAGTCCCGAGGTGGCCTGGGCCTGGCATCGCATTCAGGGCACGCGCGGGCGGATCCAGGTCGAGGAACTCGCGGCGCGTACTGGCTGGAGCCGCCGTCACCTCGAGCGCCGTTTCCATCACCAGATCGGGCTGACTCCGAAAGGGACGGCGCAGGTGATAAGGCTGCAGGCGGCTCTGCGCGGCAAGGAGGCAGGTGCCACCTGGGCGGATGCGGCGGCCCAGGCCGGGTACCACGATCAGCCGCATTTCGACCGGGTGTTCAAAGCGATGACGGGCCGCACGCCCAGCGCCTTCAGCGCCTACCGCTCCGCTGCATCCCTGCGCGATGCGCAGGACTTCGTCCCGGGGCACGTCACGAGCGCGATGCTCGGGCACTCCCGCTGAGCACAAGTGGTGCGGGAACGCGCCGCTCAGGTCGAGGGCGGCACTGCCCGGTTCGATCATCCGGCCCTGCGGCGTGACCTCCAGCAGACCGCGCAGCCGCTACGGCAGCTCGGCGTCGCAGCCGCACGGCATCTCGAAAGGCAGGTGAACAGTGCTGCGGCCATTCATGACGCTTACCCAGCGGGTCCCCGGGTGCGGTGGCCGAGCCGGCGCGGATCCGCTGCGCGGGTCCCGGCACGCTGCGGCGGCCGGGACCCGCGTCCTCGCCCGGCTCGGCGATCAGCAGAGGAGAAGCGGACCGTCGTAGGCGTTCATGGGCACTACTGCACTACTGCACTGCTTCGGGCTTGACCGACACACAGCCTCATCCTCGACTCCTTGGAAACCAAAGCATCTTCGCCAGGACGGAGCACGGTGCTTCAGAACGCGGAGTTGGCGAACCAGTGGGCCAGCAGGTGCTCGTCGCCTTCGTGAGTGAAGGCCCCTGCGGTGTGGGGCAGGCGGCCGTAGACGAGCAGGAGCAGGTCGGCCGCAGTTCCCCGGACGGTCGCGTCGGCGGTGTCCGTCGTGGGGCGGTTCATGTCGAGCCCGAAGCCGTCGGGCCGCAGGCGGACGAGCCAGGCGTCGTCCCCGTCGGTCGTGTGGAAGCTGATGGTCTTGTGGGGGCCGGACAGGTTGGCCACCTTGGGGGCGAAAGAGGTGGCGAGGGGCAGGTTGACGAGAAACTCATCGATCCCGTCGACCGCGACCGCTCGGTCGACCGCGGGTTCGAGGTCGAGTGCGAGTTCGGCGTCGACCCGGTGCAGCAGGGTCTCGAAGAGCATCCGGCGTGCCCAGAAGCGCGCGTGCTGGTCGGTGCCCCATGCCCACATCGGCAGGTTCGGGTCGGTGGTTGCGAAGGCGTCCGCGGCCACGGTCGCACTTTCGTTCAGCCACTCGGCGTATCCGTCTTCCTGGTCCGGGAGCCGCAGGTCCACTTCGCGCGTGCGCGGGGGTTCCTGGATGCGCGCCCGCAGGAGTGCGGAGAACCAGCGCTGGACGCTGCCGGTGTGCTTGACCAGGTCGGCCAGCGTCCAGCCGGGGCAGGTGGGCACAGGTGTGGCCAGGTCGGCGTGCTTGACCGCAGCGACGAACCGGGCGGTCTCCGCCGCGACCGCCGTGGGGTGGTCGACCGGGGCGTGGAAGCGGCCGAGGCCGGGGTGGTCCGAGGTCGTCATGGATGAGCTGCCTTTCGAGGACGGTACGGGGATGCTGGGGTCGGCGATCAGACGAGCTCGGCCTGTGCTTCTGCTTCCGCTTCGGCGGGCGGCGTCCTCGTCCCGGAATCCGTGACCTTCGTCGGCACTGTCGTGCGAGGCGCGTGCACCGCCTTGATTCCGAACAGGGCAACGACCACAACCAGCAGGAACGCCACTCCCGCGATCACGAAGCTCAACGTGAACTGGCCTTCTTGCGGCAGGGCCGGCATCCCCTGTGGCAGCGGAATGGTCTTGGACGCCAGCAGCGAGATGATCACCGCGCTCGCGATGGCGCTGCCGACGGAGCGGGAGATGGAATTGATGCCGTTGGCGATGCCGGTCTGGTGGGCCGGGACGCTGGCAACGATGAGTGCGGGCATGGAGGCGTAACCGAAGCTGATCGCCAGACCGATGACCATACCCGAGCCGATCACCGAGGCAGTGGTGTCGTGCGCGGCGCTCAGCCAGGTGAAGCCGAGCACCCCGAAGCAGGCACCGGCGGCCAGCGTGCCGCGCGCGCCGAGTCGGCGCACCAGCACACCGCCGAGCTGGGCGCCCACGAGCGAGACGAGGGTGGTCGGCAGCAGGTAGATGACGGAGGCTCGGAGCACGGAGGCGCCGAAGCCGTAGCCGGCGATGTCCTTGGGCACCTGGACGAGGTAGGAGACGCCGATGAACTGGGCGAACATCGCGAAGCCCAGCAGCAGCCCGGCCAGGTTGGTGAAGAGAACAGGTCGGTGGGCGAACATCTTCATGTCCACCATCGGTTCCTTGACGCGGCGCTCGGTGACGACCCACACGACTGCCATCACGACCGCGCCCGCGAAGGCGCCGAGCGTACGGCCGGACGTCCATCCCCATGCGTGCCCTTGCGAGATGGGCACCAGGAGCAGTACCAGCAGCACCGCCAGGCCGACCGCGCCCAGCCAGTCCGTCCGCCCTCCGGTTTTCGTGCGGGAGGCGGGGACCGCGAACAGCACGCCCGCCAGCGCTGCCACCGCGAGCACGGCGGCGAGCCAGAAGACCCGGTGGTAGTCGGGGTCGGAGCCCCGGGTCAGCAGCCCTGCGCCGACCAGTGCCAGCCCGCTGCCGAACGCGAGTGTGCCACTGACCAGGGCCATGGCGCCGTGCAGCTTCTCCGGCCTGATCTCCTCGCGCAGGATCGAGAGGGCGAGCGGAAAGATCGCGGTTGCCGCTCCCTGCATCACCCTGCCGACGATCAGCCAGGTCAGCGAGGTCGTGGTGGCGGCGAGCACCGAGCCCGCGATCATCACGAGCAGGACGCCCACGAGGGTCGGCTTCTTGCCGTGCTGGTCGCCGAACCGTCCGAGCAGCGGAGTGAAGACGGCGGCCGACAGGAGCGTGGCCGTGGTCACCCAGCTCACGTTCGCCGTCGTGGTGTCGAGGTCGTTCTGGATGATCCCCAGGATCGGGACGACAAGGGTCTGCATCATCGAGACGACCATGGCGGCAAGCCCGAGCACCAGCACGACCGCGGTGTCGCCTGCGGGTCGTCGGGTGACCGTGTGCTGTTCGTGAGACACGGAGATTCTTTCCTACCTCGAGAGCTGAAGGAACTACTTGAGAACTACTTGAGAACATCGATGCTTGAGAACTTCAAGCAATGACGAGACCGTAGCCATCAATATTTGAGATCGTCAAGTTTCCTGGCGTAGGCTGACGAGCGTGACTGGTACTCCCCGCAGCGACCCGGCCCAGCTCATGGAACTGCTCTCGGTGTCCCTGGCTGCCTACTACGGCGACTTCACGGTCGCCGCTGCGAGCGAGAACCTCACCGCCAGCCAGGGCAAGACACTCAACGTGTTGCGCCGGGGACCCGCCTCCATGAGTGCGCTGGCCACCACGCTGACCTGCGACGCCTCCAACATGACCGGGATCATCGACCGGCTGGAGAAGCGCGGCTTGGTGCGTCGCGAGCCGAGACCCTCCGATCGCCGCGTCAAGAATGTCGTCCTGACCGCCGAGGGCGAGCGCGTCATCGACGTGATCCGCGGGAAGATGCACACCACCCAGGCGGGCCTGAGCAGACTCGACGAGCAGGAGAGGGACACCCTGTACGCCCTGCTGGAGCGCGCCTTCACCTCCCAGGACGCTGCAGTCCGGCCCTGAGATCGTCTGTGGGCGGGGACGCGCCGCAGTGGGGGTCGGCCCATGGGCCTGGAGGATTGCCGGAGTCACCAGCCTGCCTGTGCCGGCCTGCAGTAGGCGCTGACGTGCTGGGTACGAGGATGCTCCGGACCCGCGCTCAGGCCGTGAGGGAGGCAAGCCGACCGGTCAGGATCTCGTTGACCTCGTCGCGGCGTTCCTGCTGAATCCGGTGGCCGCAGCCGTCGAGGATGTGCGCGGAGAGCAGACCGGGCAGGGGGGTGGGGTATGCCTGGATCGCCTCGGCCATCCAGCCGGTGGAGGCGTCCAGCGTCCCGCCGAGGAAGAGCGACGGGTGGGTGATGGGCCTGCCGTTGAAGCCGGCAAGGCGGACCTCACGGACCGGTGCCGTGCATGCCTCATCGGTTCCTTCTTGCGGCGGGACCGGTGTCGTGATGACCGGGCCGTCCTCACATGTCGAGGACGACATCGGTGTCGGGATGGGCACAGCAGATCAGGGCCTGTCCCGCGGGAGGCTCCTCGAGCGGGGGCGACGTGTAAGCGATCTCGCCGGACAGGAGAGGTGTGATGCAGGTGTGGCACACCCCGGTGCGGCAGCTCCAGCGGACGGGAACGTCGCATGCCTCGGCGAGTTCGAGCAGGCTGCTTCGCCCGTTCGGGAACGGTGTGGAGATGCCGCTGCGGGCGAAGGTCACCACCGGGCCGGTCCCGGGCGGGCCGGGCGGTTGGTGCGGCCGTGGACCGCTCTGTCCGGTCAGACCGGGGGTGATGGAGGGAAGCGCACCGAAGAGCTCGGAGTGGACGGCGCCAGGATCGACCCCGGCGGCGGTGAGCGCGTCTTTGATGTCGGTCATGAACGAGGCCGGCCCGCAGACGTACGCGGTTGCGTCTGCCGGGACACCGAGAGCGATCAGGTTGTCCTTGGTGAGGCGTCCTGGCCGGGCCTGATCGCGGCTGTACTCGCAGGGCTGGGCGGCGCTGTAGAACACGCGCTCGCGGGAGTGCGGCAGCGCGGAGAGCAGGGTGTGTGCCTCCGCGGCCAGTGTGTGCTCCCGCGGGCTGCGGGCACCGTGGATCCACCAGACCTCGCGGGCGCTGGACGATGCCGCAAGCTCGTGCAGCATGGCCAGCACCGGAGTCAGACCGATGCCGGCGGAGATGAGAAGGACCGGTCCGGTGCCCTCCTGGAGGACGAAGTCGCCTCGGGGGGCTGCGGCGTCGAGCGTCGCACCGGGCCGCAGCTTCGTGGTCAGATACGCGCTGACCGTGCCGTGCGGTTCGTGTTTGACGCTGATCCGATAGCGGCCGCCATCGGGCGCCGAGGACAGCGAGTAGCTGCGCACCGGGGCAGGTTGTCCGGCTCCGGGCACGCGCAGCGTCAGGTACTGGCCCGCGCGGGCAGGAGGGAGCCGGGATTCGTCCGGGGCCACGAGGTGGATCGACGACACTGTTGCGTTCTCGGGAATCACGTCAGCCACGCGCAGCGCTCTGAATCCGTCCCACGCCGACGCCGCGCCGCCTGCGGCAGCAGCGCCCGGAACCTCCGCGGCCTCCAGCAATTCACGGAACGAGCCCTGCCAGCCGGGGCTCAGAGCAGGGATGGTCACCGCCAGCCGCAGCTTCTCGGGGTCCCGGTCAGGGAGGTAGAGCAGTGCGTCGGTGTCGGCCACACTCAGTGTGCCCGGCCCGGACCCGATCTTGATGATCTCTTCGCCGGCCTGGATGTGCCCTTCCCGCAGGATCCGCATGTAGAACCCCGGACGGTGGTGGCTGACCAGCAGAGCGGGCAGCTCGGGTTCACCGAGGCGCATGCCCACGCGGTAGCAGGTGACGCGAGGCTGGGTCACCTCGAACTCGGCTTCCCCGATGCGGTACCGGTCACCGATGCACACCTCGTCGTCCGGAAGGCCGTCGACGGTGAGGTTCTCCCCGAACTGACCGTGCCCGAGGTCGTCGCGGCCGAAATGCCGCTTCCAGTGCTGGTACGACTCGATCTGGTAGACCAGCACGGCCCGCTGCTCACCGCCGTGGCCGGCCGTGTCGCCCTGCCCGTCGCCGTCGATGTTGAGACGCCGCACCATCACCGGTCCGTGCACCGGGTACTTCCACACACCGGTGAAGACGGTTCGGCCCCGCCAAGGCACATTCTTCGGCATACCGACGTTCACCGAAAGCAAAGACGGCACCGGGTCCTCCCTCTCTCGGTAGCTCTCCTACGAACACGGCGGCAGTGGTCAGGCCCGTTGATCAGAGAGCGCTGCGTCGAGCTCGAGGTTGCGGTCCACTCCGTGCGAGACGACGTTCTGCCCGGGTTCCAGGCTCTGCCGCACACCGTCGAGGTGCATGTCGATCTCGTCCGGTTCGCACGACACCATCCCAGAAATCCGGTGTACCTCGTCCGAGGCGGCCACGTACGACCATGCTGCACGCCGGGCGCTTGCCGTAGGACACATGGGAAGTGGGGCCGCCCGGAGGTTTCCGGGCGGCCCCACTTCTTGCATGGCGCTGTGAGGTCAGGCGCGGTGGTTCTCGTAGTAGCCGCCGACCTGCTCGTGGTAGCCGGCGTCGCCGACGTGCTTGTCCTTGTCGAACTCGGGAGAGTCCTTGATCTGGTCCTTGGTGAGGGCGACGTAGATCTTCCGTTCGGCCTGGTCGACCGTCTTCACGGTCCCGGCCGGCAGCAGAACGTGCTTGCCGAAGATCCACACGCCGGTGTCGACGACGAGGTACGAGGAGCTGACGTCGTCCGAGTGCTTGTCGACCTTCCCGATACTGCCGTCGGTCGCCTCGACCTTGTACCCCGTCAGATCGGTGCCCGCGATGTGGCCGGTGGTCGGCTGGTAGCCCCAGATGCTGTCACTCATAAAACGGCTCCCTCATCGAAATTCTTCGCCACTCCACAGAAAGACTGTGGAGTCGTACAGGCGTCATCCAAATTCGATGACGTTTCCTCGGAACGTCGGGTGCCCTCCATCCCAGATGCCACACACGCGCACCGAGGAAATACGTCATCTGTATTCACCCACGTGCACCCGCGCAACGGAGCGCGGGTGGGTCCCGACGCGTTGGCGTCGGGGCCCACCCGGGTCAGTGAGTTAGTTCCGGACATGCCTACCAGCGGTACCAGCGGCCCCGCTTGCCGCCGCTTGCCGCGGGGCGGATCACGAAGCCGAGCACCCATACGACCAGCACGATGACGGCGATCCACCACAGAGCCTTGAGTGCGAAACCGGCACCGAAGAGGATCAGAGCGAGCAGAAGAACGAGAAGAATAGGAACCATAGTTATCAACCTCCGAGCCACCGTGTCCCCTGCGAAACGATCTCCACTCCCGCGGAGCTTAGATATTTCTTACGGACCTGGCGTGACGAAAGTTCCACGGACTGCCTTCCGGGTTTGAGGGCGCAATCAGGGGTGACACGGGAGATGGAATATTTCTCAATAGGGACAGGATGTGAGTGGTTGTGGCTGCGGACGAGAAGGCCCAGGCCAAGGGCGAGCAGGCCAAGGGCAAGGTCAAGAAGGTGGTCGGCGGTGCGGTGGGCAACGAGTCCCTGAAGGCTGAGGGTCACGTCGAAGAGTCCAAGGGCGATCTGCGCTCGGCCAAGGAGAAGGCCAAGGACGCCATCAAGCCCAAGTAGCGCCGGCCTGACCGATCCCGGCAGCCCACTTTGCTTTGGGCCGCCGGGATCGGTGCTGTCCTGGCAGCGAACCACGCCCCGTCGCCTGAACGTTCGGGCCACTCGGGCGCACGACCGGCTACTCGTCGGTATCTGTTCGACGCGGCGGAAGCACCCGTGAGCAAGCCGGGCGCCCGACACGTCCAGCTCTGGCGGGGCGCGCGGCATGATTCCGGCATCGGCTCGATCGTCGGCATCGCGCTGGCAGTTCGGTCCGCGTACGGGTATGTGACGGCGTTCATCCGTGCCGCGAACGCCGCGAACGCCGCGTACGACGTGACCGAGGGCCGCCCGGCTGGGAAGAGCCCGCCGGTGTGTCTCGGCACCTCTGTGAGTGCGATCCTCGCCCAGCGCGCTCCTGGTCCCCCCAGTCAGGACGCCGGCGCAGACGGCCATGATTCCGGGAACGAACGCCCGACTGGCTCACTCAAGGTGCGTCGAACCGGATACACACCAGACTTGATTCATGGCAGAAGAGCGTCGGCCGCGCCCAAGGAAATCCTCGACGACAACAGCTCGCCGCACGCCGTCCGTGCGTGGAGCGGAAGATGCTGCGCGTGCTGCCTGCCGGAGCCTGGAAGGCCTGATCGGCCATCCCACGGAGGGCGTATCGGCAGTGGGGCGTGAGGGCGACGGCTGGTGTGTCGTCGTGGACGTCCTTGAGCTGCCGCGGATTCCGGACACGACGAGCCTTCTCGCTTCGTACGAGGTGCGGCTCGACCAGGACGGCGAACTCATGGAGTACCGCCGGGTCCGACGCTACCGGCGGGGGTCCGCCGACGAGTGACCAGCAACTCAGGTCTGCCCGACTACCGGAAGGATGCCCCATGCCTGCGACCACCTACTCCGACGAGGTAGTGGCGTGCCCACCGCGCGCCGGCACGTTGTACGACGTGCTCGAACTCATCCTTGACCGGGGCATGGTGATCGATGTGTTCGTCCGGGTGTCCCTGGTCGGCATCGAGATCCTCAAGATAGATGCGCGCATCGTGGTAGCGAGTGTCGACACGTACCTGCGATTCGCGGAAGCGTGCAACCGGCTTGACCTGGAGCGTGATTCCGGCAGCACCACCGTCCCCGAGCTGATCGGCGGTGGTGCCGCCAAGTCCATCGGCAAACGCAAGGTTCGCAGGGCCGCGGAAACTGTGGGCGACACCGTTCGCAAGGTGGTCGGCGGCGGTGACGACGACTCCGACGAGCCTGATGAGGACGAGGAAGAGCAGCAGGAACGGCCGAGGAAGCGTCGTGCTCCGGCCCGGGGCAGCAGCAGCCGCCGACGACGACCTGTGGAGGCGTGAGTCGTGGCCGACGATGGCGTGTACGTCTACGCGATCATCCGCGCGGGAAGGCCGCTGCCGGTGGACGCGACGGGTGTGGGCAGCCCGGCTGCGCAGCTGCGGGCGATCCGGCAGGGACGGGTCGCCGCTGTTGTGAGTGAGGCTCCGCCCAAGCTCCGCGCCAGACGGCGCGATCTGCTCGCTCACCAGGATTTGCTGTTGCGCCTGTCGGAGCAGGGGTCGGTACTGCCAATGCGGTTCGGCATGGTCGCGTCCGACGAGGAGGCGGTGCGCGGCCAGTTGAAGGCCCGCGAGGCGGACCACGTGGCCGCTCTGGAACACCTCTCCGACGGGGTCGAGGTAAACCTCAAGGCGCTCCCGGCCAAGGACGCGCTGGCAAACCTTGTGGCGCAGGACAAGCACGTCCGCCGGCTGCGGGACGAGGCGCGTCGACGGCCCGGATACGAAGCCAGCCTGCGACTGGGCGAGGCCGTCTCGGCTGCTCTGGAGAGCAGGGCCGCCGAAGCCGGCCGGCGAATTCTGCACGAGCTCACGCCCAGGGCCCGTGCGGTGGCCTCAGGTCCCGAAGTCCAGGGATGCGTGCTCAACGCGTCATTCCTCGTAAACCGCGGCGACAGCGATGCCTTCCGAAGCGCGGCCGAGCGTTTCGGCCGTACGCATCGCGACCGTGTGGAGCTGCGTCTCACGGGCCCGCTCCCTTGTTACAGCTTCGTCTCCGCCGAAGGAACTCCCGTCCGAGCCATCGGAGTCTGAGATGGGAATCATCACCGGCCTGCTCACCCTCCCGATCGCGCCGGTCCGCGGCGTTATTTGGGTGGCGGAGAAGCTCAATGACGCCGCCGAGCGTGAATTGCACGACCCAGGAGTACTCCGTGCCCAACTGGCTCTGCTGAACCAGGAGCTTGAAGACGGAGACATCAGCCTGGAGGAGTTCGAGCGAGAAGAGGAACGGCTGCTCGACCGGCTGCATGCCGCACAGACCTGTTCCACGCCGAAAGACCGAAGGTGACGAGATCATGGATGACAAGGAAAAGGTGGCTCTCGCGGCTGCGGTAGTGGGCGGCTATGTGCTGGGCCGTTCCAAGAAGGGCCGACTGGCCTTGTCCATTGCCACCTACCTGGCGGGCCGGCGATTCGGTCTTGAACCTCGCCAGCTCGCCGCCGAAGGGATGCGCAGACTGGGGGAGATCCCGCAAGTCGCCGAGTTGCAGGAGCAATTGCGAGGGGAAGTGCTGGAGGCGGGCCGCAAGGCCATGACCGCCGCCGCTGACCGCGGCATGAGCACGCTTGCCGACACCCTCAGCGACCGGACGGCCCGCCTCCTGGAGAAGGCGGATGAGGGGGAGGAGTACGAGGAGGAGTACGCCCCGGACGAGGAGGCCGCGGAGTACGAGGAGGGGGAAGAGGAGGAGGGGGAGCCGGAGGCCGAGTACGAAGAGGACCAGGTCGAGGAGGAAGAGGAAGAGCCGGAAGACGAATACGAGGACGAGGAAGAACCGGAAGAAGAGCCGGAAGAGGAAGAGCCCGAAGAAGAACCGGAGGCGAGGCCGCGGAGGCGCCGCGGTTCGCAATCGGATCGGTCCCGCAGGGCACCCGCACGAGCGGCACGTAAGAAGGCGGCTCCCGCAGGCGGGGACAAGCCTCGGGCGGCCAAGAAGACTGCGCCGGCGAAGAGGACCACCTCCAGCAAGACGGCTGCGAAGAAGGCGGCACCCAGCAAGAAGACCGCGGCCGGCAAGACCGCCAAGAGCTCGGCGGCGAAGAAGACGGCGGCGAAGAAGGCGGCTCCGGCCAAGAAGACGGCGGCGAAGAAGACCGCGGCGAAGAAGACGGCGGCGAAGAAGGCGGCACCGGCCAAGAAGACCGCGGCGAAGAAGACCGCGGCGAAGAAGACGGCGGCGAAAAAGACTGCGGCCAAGAAGACCGCAGCGAAGAAGACAGCTCCGGCCAAGAAGACTGCGGCGAAGAAGACGACGTCTTCCAAGCGAGCAGCATCCAAGCGTGCCGATCGTCGGAGGTAGGCAGCGATGACCAAGACGGAAAAGGACGAATCGGCAGAGGAATCGTCGGGCGCGGACCGGCTTCGCGAAGAGCTGTCCAAGTTCGTGTCTGCGCAGCTGGAGAATCTCACCGAGAAAGCCGGTGACAAACTCACGGACGTCGCCGGACAACTCAGTGACGCGGCCCAGAACGGTGGCTCGCTTCCCGCGATCGGCTCCCGCATCCTCCAGGGCGACTCACCGCTGAAGGCGTTTTTGTCGGAGAAGGCCAAGGGCGTCAAGGACAACGTCGTAGAAAAGGCCAAGAGCGCCTTCGGGGGCGGGAAGGGGAAGCGGAAGGCCAGCGGCGGCAAGGTCATGAACATCATCGAGGTTCTCGATGTCGGAGTGCCGCTCCGGGACACCTACGACTACTGGACTCAGTACGACAAATTCAGCAGCTTCGCGAAGGGCGTTCGCGACGTTTCGAAGAGCGACGAGACAGGGAGCGACTGGAAGGTCAAGGTCGGCCCTTCGTCGCGCAGCTTCAAGGCGACTGTCCAGGAGCAGATTCCTGATGACCGCATCGTGTGGACCTCCGAAGGCGCCAAGGGGACCACGCGCGGCGCGGTCAGCTTCCACGAGCTGGCGCCCACCCTGACTCGAATCGTCCTGGTGGTGGAGTACTACCCGTCGGGATTCTTCGAGAAGACGGGCAACCTCTGGCGGGCGCAAGGGCGCCGCATGCGACTGGACTTCAAGAACTTCCAGCGGTACGTGACTCTCACCAATGAAGAACCCGAGGGCTGGCGGGGCGAAATCCGTGACGGCGAGGTCGTCGTATCCCACGAGGACGCCGTAGAAGAGGAAGAGGCTGAGCAGGAGGAGTCGGAGGGCGAAGAGCCCGAGGGCGAGGGCGAAGGCGATGCGGAGGAAGGCGCCGACTCCGCATACGAGGACGAGGACGAGGACGGAGAAGCGGAGGAGGGCGCGTACGAGGACGAGGAGGAGGCGTACGAAGGCGAGGGGGAGGAGGGGGCGGAGGACGCATACGAGGACGAGGACGAAGAGGGGGCCGAGGCCGAAGACGAAGACGAGGCGCAGGACGAGGAAGAAGCTCCCAGGAAGAGGCGAGGACAGAGGCGACACCGTGAGTGAAGTCGACTACCGGCAGGGCTCGTACCCCGTCTCCGGTCCTCAGACCACCAACCTCGCCGACATTCTCGAACGCGTTCTGGACAAAGGAATCGTGATCGCCGGGGACATCAAGGTCGATCTCCTCGACATCGAACTGCTCACCATTCGTCTCCGCTTGTTCGTGGCGTCCGTGGATACCGCGAAGAAGGCCGGAATCGACTGGTGGGAAAATGATCCGGCCCTCAGTTCGCGTGCTTCACGCAACGCCTTGCAGGAAGAGAACCGCGAATTGCGTCAGCGGCTGAAACAGCTCGAATCCGAGACGCCGGAGAAATCGTTCGAATCCGAGACGTCGGAGAAATAGCCACAGCGGCGGCCCCACAGCAGCAACGCCCCGAGACGGCACGGAACAAGGAGAACCGAGGTACATGACCGAGCGCGGGCCTGAGCCTACGGGCGTCAACACCATCTACGTGTTCGCTGTCTGCTGGAACCCGGACCTTTCGGCCGTCGTCGGGCTGCCGGGTGTCACTGAAGAGGCGCCTGTGAGCTCTCTGTCGCTGGGGACACTGACGGCGATCGTCCAGACCGTCCGCGCGAGCGACTTCACGGACGAAGTCTGGCAGGCGCGCCTGTCCGACCAGCGGGAACTCGAACGATACGCACGCGCCCACCATGATGTCGTCGCCGCGGTCGCGGCTTGCTGCCCGACAGTTCCCCTGCCGATGGCCACGCTGTACCACGACGAGGAGAGGGCGCGAGAGGCCCTCGCCAAAGAGGCGGATCGGTTCAATACCGCGCTCAAGCGCATCGCCCACCACGCCGAATGGGGTGTGAAGGTCTACGCGCCGCCCAGCCCGCGAGACGACACGGTACAGACGCCGATCCGGCAGGTCGCGCCGACCGAGCGCTCTCGCCCGGCGGCTGGAGCCGGCCTTGCCTACCTGAACCGCAAGCGGGGCGCGCAGGAGCGCCGCGAGCGGATCCAGGACGAGGCATTGAGGACCGCGGAAGCGGTGGATGCCGAAGTCCGGGGCCTTGCCACCGCGTCCCGTAGGTTGCGGCCGCACGCCCAGCCGGCCGGGGAACGCCGGGTCCAGGTCCTCAATGCGACGTATCTGGTGGCCGAACACCGCGCTGAGGACCTGGCCCTGCTGGCACGGACGCTGCGGGAACGCACCGGGGCGGATATCGAGCTGTCCGGGCCGTGGGTGCCCTACTCATTTGTTGGCGAGGTGTAGACGGTGACGCACGACGTGGTGCCCTGGGACACCCCGGGGCCCCTGAGCGGCCCCATCGGGGTCCCGCTCGTCGATCTGTTGGACCGTGTCCTGGCAACCGGCGTGGTGATCAGTGGGGATCTGGTCATCGGCATCGCTGACGTTCCGCTGGTGCGGTTGTCCCTTCATGCGCTGCTGTCGTCCGTCAACGAGCGCGTCCCGGCTCCCTGGGCGGACGGCGGTCCGCTGTGAGCGGCTCGCGACTCGATCTGGACTCCGACCAGATGGGGCGCGACCTGGTCGCCCTGGTACTCACCGTGGTCGAACTCCTCAGGCAGCTGATGGAGCGCCAGGCGATTCGCCGTGTCGAGCAGGGCGACCTCAGTGAAGAGCAGGTCGACGAGATCGGGACCACGCTCATGTTGCTCGACCAGCGGATGGCGGAACTCTGCGAGCAGCACGGAGTGCGTCCGGAGGATCTCAATCTCGACCTCGGCCCGCTCGGAACCCTTTTGCCCAGGAGCTGAAGACGTTGATCCAGCTCTGCTGGATCCGCAGCGACCCTCGCCGTGCCCGCCGCGGCAGAGCTGGCCGACCCTGCCCTGCCCGGCCTGAGACCTGCGGTAACGGGGTCTTGCCCCTGCCCGGCCCTGGGGCCGCGTGAGAATTCGCCCGGATCGCATGGCCCTTCCTGAACTGATCCGCGATGTTCCGGGTACTCGCGCCTCAACGACTGCCGAAACGCGTCATGGCGCTTCGGCCTCAGCGAAGAGACAGGCGGGAGGTGGTCGCGTGTCAAACGCGCAGTCGCATGTCGACGGACCCGGACCCGGCAGGCAAACGCGGGGAACCGGGTCGGATCAGGTGGGTGAGCTGGTAGAGCGGGCCTCGCAGCAGCTCACCGAACTGGTGCGAGGCGAACTTCGGCTGGCCCAGGCGGAGATGAAGGAGAAGGGCAGGCGCTACGCCAAGGGCAGCGGACTGTTCGGCGGCGCGGGAGTGGTCGGCTTTCTGATGCTGGAAGCCCTCGTGGCTGCCGCGATCGCCGGCTTGTCCGTGCCGCTGCCGGTGTGGGCCGCAGCGCTCATTGTCACCGCCGTTCTGGGCGTTGTTGCCGCGGTGATCGCCCTGAGCGGCAAGAAGCAGATCAGCCGTGCGGCTCCCCCGATGCCGGAGCAGGCGATCGAGAACGTGAAGGCCGATGTGGCCGAGATCAAGGAGAGTGCCCACCGATGAACAACCCGTCGGACGATGAGCAGACTGCCGCCACTCCTGGAGAACTGCGGGAGCAGGTCGAGCAGACCCGCGCCGAGCTGGGGGAGACGGTCCAGGAGTTGGCCGACAAGGCTGATGTCAAGGCCCGGGCCAAGGAGAAGGGTGCCGAGGTCAAGGAGAGGACCGCCGAGGTCGCGGAGCAGGCGGTGGCCAAGGCGGGGGAGTTGAAGGCCAAGGCCGCCGGGGCTGCGCACTCGGTCCAGGACAAGCTGCCCGACGCCGTCAAGGACAAGGCCGGTCAGGCCGCCGGGCAGGTTCGGGACAAGGCCGCGCAGGCCGGGAGCCTGTGGGAGGAGAGGGCTCCCGAGTCGGTGCGGCAGCATGCGGCTGAGGGCGCGCGCATGGCAAAGAACAACCGCACGCTGTTGTTGGGAGTCGCAGGTGCGGCGCTGATCGTGTGGTGGGTGGTCCGTCCCAGGAAGGGATGACCCCGGGCGACGGAGGCGGCCTGCCCCGCGTCACTGGGCACACGCGCCGTCGCTCAGCGGGTTCCGACCTCCGGCCGATGAATCGTCCGGATCGACGCCGGTGCAGGCAGAGGCGTCCTACGCGCCGCCGGGCCGCCGCGACTTTTCGCGGCGGCCGGTGTCGTGCATGCCTTCGGGCTTCGTTCTCCGGTCTTCGGCTCTCGCGGTCATGCTTTGGGCAGTACTTCTTGGAGGGTCCCGAGCCTTACGCTGAGCAGGTGCCGAGCAGGTCGTGGCCCAGCCGGGTTCGCGTCGCGCCGCACACTGTCGTCGCGCAGCGGCAGGAGCCCGGATGCGGAGGCGACGCTGGTCGCTGTTGTCCCAACGATCAGCGCCCGGGTCCGGATGGCGCCGGGACCCAGCCTTTGAGTGACCTGCCCGACTCGGGTCAAACAAGTTCGTCGGCGGATCGCCGGCCGCACGGGAGCATCAGCCTCGTCCGGACCCGGAGTCGTCGGCCAGAGCGATGCGCGCGGTGACGCGTTTGCCGGACGGTTCCACGTGGACCTGGAAGTTCCGCGCGACGGCCATGACGATCTCCAGGCCGTGGCGACCGATGCGGAGGGGATCGACGGCGCAGGCGACCGGCCGGGTACGGCGGCTGTCTCGCACGGTCACCTCCACCGTGGCCTCCGCGATGCGCAGTTCCATGAATATGGGACCAGGGGCATATTTTCGCGCGTTGGTGACCAGTTCGCTGACCACCAATTGGGTCAGGTCCATCACGCGGGTGGAGACGACGACGTCCTGATCTGCCTTTACGCGGGTGAGGAAGTCCGCCGCGAGGTGACGTGCCTCGGCGATGCAGGAGTTGCCGCCGGCCAAGGGGACAGCGGTGGCTATGGGGTGAGTGCTCGGCGCCCCCGCTCGGTCCCTACCGGACGACTCCATATTTGTTCACCTTCGTTCCTGTTGTCCGCACATGTACCCCGGGCGGCAGAGAAGATGCTGCTGCTCCTCCCACGCATCCGCTGTTCGGGCATGCCGCCCCGTAGCATCGGGACCGGGTGGGGCACACGCTCCGGCCGCAACGGCCCAGCGAGCGCATTCGAGGACACGGTGACAGACGTACAGCCAGCACAGTCCGGCCATTTTTCCGTCAACCACTCCACCATCGACGGTGTGCGGGTCGTCACCGTGTGCGGCGAGCTGGATCACCTCGTACGTGACCGTCTCGGAGAGGCGCTGAACCAGCAGGCGGGCGACGCGCCACCGCGGATCGTGGCAGACCTCGCCGGGGTCACCTTCATGGACTCCAGTGGCATCAACGCTCTCATCGGTGCTCATCGCGTGGCTACCGACGCTCAGGGCTGGATCCGTCTGGCCGGCGCGCAGCAGTCCGTGCTGCGCGTGATGCAGCTCGTCGGTATCGACGAGCTCATCCCTTGCTACCCCACCGTGGTCCAAGCACTGGAGGGCTGACCCCGCAGGATCGCGAGTGCGCGGCGGGAGCACCCTGGGACTCGGCACCTTACGAGGGGGGCGCCGATCCTTCGTCGTGCAGGTGGTGTCGGTCCTCCTCGTCCCATTTCCGGGTGTCGCGCGGCTCGGTGTAGGGCTCGGTTTCCGGAGACATGCCGCCGGCGATCGCCCGTTGGCGCACAGCCTCCGCGTCGAATTCCAGGCCAAGGAGAATGACTAGGTTGCTGATCCACAGCCACACCAGGAAGACGACGACGCCGGCCATCGTGCCGTATGTCTTGTTGTACGAGGCGAAGTTGGCCACGTAGAAAGCGAATCCGGCGGAGGCGATCATCCAGAGCACCAGGGCCAGGAAGCTGCCCGGCGTGATCCACTTGAATCCCTTCACCTTCGCGTTCGGGCTCGCCCAGTACAGGATCGCGATCATCACCGTGACCAGAACGACCAGGACGGGCCATTTGCCGATCGACCACACGGTCAGGGCGGTGTCCCCGATCCCGAGCGCCGTGCCGGCCTGGCGGGCCACGCCACCGGTGAAGACCACGATCAGCGCACTGACCACCGCCAGCACCATCAGTACGACCGTCACACCGACGCGCACCGGCAGGATCTTCCATACCGGGCGGCCCTCGGGCATGTCATAGACGACGTTCGCGGCGCGTATGAACGCCGCGACATAGCCGGATGCCGACCACACCGCCACCGCCAGACCGACGATCGCCACGATGGAGCCGGTGCCGGCGTTGCCCTGCAACTGCTCCACGGCGCGGGTGATGATGTCACGGGCAGGGCCGGGGGCGAGCTGTCTGAGATTGTTCAGCACCTTGTCCGTGGTCGACCTGCCCGTGATGCCCAGCAGGGAGACCAGGACCAGCAGGGCCGGGAACAAGGCGAGGACCCCGTAGTACGTCAGCGCCGCCGCCCGGTCGGCCAGCTCGTCCTCCTTGAACTCCCGCAGGCTCCCGGTGAACACCTTGCCCCACGCCCGCCTGGGCAGCTTCGTCGGCGCATCAGGGGCCCGCCGCTCCACCTCGGGTCCGGGACCGGCCTCCTCGGGTGCCGGCCCGTCGCCGCCGGCGTTTTGGTCTATTTGTTCTGGAAAGTGCGATTCCGTCATGTCCGCCGGGTACCCCGGTTCATGGCATTGAGCAGCGGTCCGGAGCGAATGGGCGGATGGGCAAGAGCGTCGAGCCCGTGGGCCGCGCCCGGCTCGTCCCTGGCGGCGCCGCGCGGGATTGTGGCGAGTCGGCGGTGGCGTCCTTGCCCGAGTTCGGGCGCGCTGCCCCGCGTTCACTCAGGAGCGGGCTGTGTTCGAGTCCACGCTGCCGCAGCCGCCTGCGAGGAGGGCTGGATGGAGAAGACCTGTTCCAGACCGACCATCCGGAAGGTCCGGTGGACGCGGTCCGGGACCGCTACCAGAACGACGGACGCGTCGGCCGCCAGCGCGTGGTTGCGGGCGGCGATGAGAACCGTGATGCCGGTGGAGTCGCAGAAGGTGAGCCGGTCCAGGTCGATGACGAGTTGCTGACCGGGGGAGAGGGCGAGGCGAGGGAGCAGTATGCGGACCTCCGGCGCGCTGTGATGGTCCAGGGCGCCGATCAGCTCGACCACCGGGCCGGCCAGGGTGGTGCGGGTGCGGACGGTCAGTTCGTGGCTCACATCTGCTCTTCACTGCTGTGTCGGGGCACATTGAAGGCCAGGACCGCGGTGTCGTCGTCCACGCCGGTACCGAAGGTGTCGAGCAGGCCCCGGATCGCGGCCACGGCGTCACGGGCGGTCGTGGGCGCCAGCTCCTGGGCGAACTCCAGCAGGGCTTCGTCGCCGTAGCGGCCCTCGGCGCCGACGGAGTGGGCTTCGGTGAGGCCGTCGGTGTGCAGGAACAGAGTGTCGCCGGGGTCGAGGCGGACGCTGGTGGTGGCGATGTCGGCGTCGGGCAGGACGCCGATCAGCTGGCCGCCGGGAGTCGGCAGATAGTCGGCATGGCCGTCGGAACGCATCAGCAGGGCCGGCGGATGGCCGCCGCTGGCCAGGGTGACCTGGAAGCCGCCCTCGTCCCCGTCCGGGGTGAGCAGGCCGAAGATGACGGTGCAAAAACGCGGGTCGTCGCCGTTGTACTCGTGATTCAGGACGGTGTTGAGGTTGGCGAGCACAGCCGCCGGCTCGGGGTCGTACACGGCAGCCGCGCGCAGTGTGTAGCGCGCCAGGGAGGTGACGGCCGCGGCGGCGGCGCCCTTGCCGCAGACGTCGCCCAGGAAGAATCCCCAGGTGCCGGAGGCCAGGGGGAACAAGTCGTAGAAGTCACCGCCGACCTCGTCGGCGGATGCGACGTGGTAGTAGGCGGCGACATCCAGGCCGGGCACATCCACCAGGGTGGGGGGCAGCAGCGTCTTCTGGAGTGTGGCGTTCAGTCGCTTCAGGCGTTCGCGTTCCCGGTCCGATTCCTGACGGGCGCGCAAGAGCTCGGATTCGTACGTACGCCGGTCTCGGGCGTCGAAGACAGTGGTGCGGATCAGTAGCGGCTGTCCGTCACTGCCCGTGCGAATGACGGAGGTCACCAGAACCGGCAGCCGCCCGCCGTCAGCGGTTTTGAGTTCCAGGGCGATGCCGCTGATCTGGCCCTGCATGCGCAGCAGCGGGCCGAAATGGGTCTCGTGGTAGAGCCGGCCGCCGACGGTGAGCAGATCGGAGAAATCCCTCCGGCCCACCAGGTCGCCGCTTTCGTAGCCGAGCCAGTTCAGCAGAGTCTGGTTGATCTTCGCGATGCGGCCGTCCAGCGTCGTGGAGAGGTAGCCGCACGGCGCGTGCTCGTACAAGTCCTCCGCGCTGTCCTCCAGCAGCGCGGAGAACATGGCCTGGTCGTCACCCGGCTCAGAGCGCGGGGGAGAACTCTCGCTCTTCTCGTGGTCGTCGGTCATGCACATCAAAGCCCGGCTCCGACGAAGGCCGCGATCGCGGCAGCGGTCTCCTCGGGGGCGGCGAGCTGCGGGCAGTGCCCTGTGGCATTCAGTGTGATCAGCCTGCTGCCGGGAATCTGCGTCTGCACGAAGGCCCCCACCTCCGGCGGTGCGATCGCGTCCTTGGAACACTGTGCCACCAGGGTCGGAACCCGGACATGACACAGAGCCTCGCGATTGTCGGACAGGAACGTCACCCGGGCGAAGACCCGGGCGATGTCCGGATCGGTCCGGCAGAAGCTGTTGGTCAGCTCCTCACCCAGTTCAGGACGCTCCGGATTACCCGCGATCACCGGGGCCATGGCACGCGACCAGCCCAGATAGTTCGCGTCCAGCGACTCCAGAAGTTCCTCTATGTCCTCGGCGCTGAACCCGCCCCGATAGCCGGATACCGGGTCGTCGATGAAACAGGGAGAAGGGGCGAGCAGAAGCAGAGCACTGAACGCACCCGGCTCCTGTGTCGCGGCCACCACACCCATCATGGCGCTCACCGAGTGTCCGACGAACGTCACGGGACCCAGCTCGAGCTCGTGACAGATCTCCAGTATGTCCTCGGCGTAGCCGTCGATCGTGGAGTAGCGCTGCTCGCTCCAGGACGCCAGATCCGAGCGTCCCGCCCCCACGTGATCGAAGAGCACCACGGTGAAATCGCGCTCCAGCAGCGGCACCACCAGCCGCCACATGTTCTGGTCGCAGCCGAATCCGTGCGCGAGCATCACGACGGGGCCGCCCGTTCGGCCGGTCACCCTTACATGGTTCCTGCTCCGCACGTCCATACGGAACATCCTCGCAGACTGCCGCGCGGCCCGACCGCAAGTCCCGTCTGCCCCGTGGATCACATACGAGCGTCTCGCCGACGTGTGGATCACCGCCTCAGGGGCACTCAGTGCGGAAGACAAGCACGGGACCCAAGTGCCGACAGGGACAGGGCTCGCCTCGACGGAGAGCTGCACCGCAGAACGCCGTCGTCACGGACACATGACGCGTCCGCCTCCTCGATTCCTCAGCCGGCTCGGCATCGGTGCGCGAGAGGAGGACCCAGGTCGTCCCGCGCCGTACCCGACATCGGAGGCAGGCAGTGACCACCCAGACTTTGACGCCCTTGGTCCCCCCGATTCTGCTGGCACCCGGGGTGTACCGGCCCCAGCACGACACACGCCTTCTGGCGCGGGCGCTGAGCCGGGAGGACATGAACTCAGGCACCCGGGTGCTGGAGCTGGGAACGGGCAGCGGTGCCCTGGCACTGGAGGCGGCGAGACGGGGAGCCCGCGTGACGGCTGTCGACATCTCCTGGCGGGCCGTGCTGACCGCGCGCCTCAACGCGGTGATCGCCCGGAGGCATGTCACTGTGCGCCACGGCGACCTCACGGCCGCGGTGGCGGGTCAGTCGTACGACCTGGTGATCAGTAATCCGCCCTACGTGCCCTCGCCCGACGCCCGCCTCCCTCGTAAGGGCGCTGCTCGGGCCTGGGAGGCGGGACACGACGGCCGGATCCTGGTGGACCGGATCTGTGACGCCGTGCCCATGGTGCTGCGGCCCACCGGCGTACTCCTGGTGGTTCATTCGGGGCTCTGCGGTGTCGATGCCACCTTGGACAGGCTCGCGGGCGCCGGCATGGCCCCGGTCGTCACGGACCGGGCCATGGTTCCGTTCGGACCGGTACTGCGGTCCCGCCTGCCGTGGCTGCGCCGGAGGGGCCTGCTCGGCGACGAGGACGAGGAAGAGCTGGTGGTCATCCGTGCCGAACACGCCTGAACGACCGCGCCGTGTCCGGGTCGACCCCGATGGGCCGCTGCTCGTGGAGGGGCCCGTCGAGGTGATCGCGGAGGACGGCAGCGTCAGTGTCTCGCGCCGGTTCACCGTGGCCATCTGCACCTGTCGACGCAGCCGCACCTATCCCTGGTGCGACACCAGTCACCGCCGCCGCCTGAAGCCGGACGGCGAGACCACCGGGCCCGCCGGGTCGTCCGGGGGTTGCCGAGCCGAGCCCGGCGATGCGGCCGGCCGGGCAACCGGGCCGAAGGGAGCCGAGTGATGTCCACCGCACAAGAGGCCCGACTGTCCAGCCCGCCGCTGCCCGCCCCGCGCGGCGCGCTGTCCGCCGGCGTCTTGTCCGCTCTCGGCCACGGACTGCCGGTACCGGGACCGGAAGGGGCAGTCGGCGCCGATCCCTACGGTGACGATCTGCAGCTCGCTCTGTATGTGTTGTACGAACTTCACTACCAAGGGTTCGACGCGGTGGATGAGGAGCGCGAGTGGGACCCCGACCTCCTGCTCCTGCGCCGCGCACTCGAGCAGAGATTCCTCACCGCTGTGCGGGCCGACGTCCCGCGCCCGGTCCCGCTGAAGCAGGCGCTCGACGATCTGCAGATCGAGCCCGTGGGCCACGACGAGACGAGCATCTCGCATTATCTGCAACGCGATGGCGAACCGGGCCAGTTGGCGGAGTACGCGGCGCTGCGGTCGCTCTATCACCTCAAAGAGGCGGACCCGCACGCCTGGGTCATCCCGCGGCTGCACGGCCGCGCCAAGGCGGCGATGGTGGCGGTGGAGTACGACGAATTCGGTGCGGGGCGCCCGGAGGAGATCCATGCCAGGCTCTTCGCCGACCTCATGGAGGACCTCGGTCTGGAGACGGCATACGGCCACTACCTCGATGCCGCCCCGGCCGCGGCACTCGCCACCGTGAACCTGATGTCCCTGTTCGGGCTGCACCGGGCGTTGCGGGGCGCACTTGTCGGACACTTCGCCGCTGTCGAGGTGACGTCCTCTCCGGGCTCACGCCGACTGGCGAAGGCACTGCGCCGCATCGGTGCCGGGCCGGCCGCCATCCGGTTCTACGACGAGCACGTCGAGGCGGATGCTGTCCACGAACAGGTCGTACGACACGACGTGGTGGGCGGTCTGCTGGAGAGCGAACCCGCGCTGGAGCCGGACGTCGTCTTCGGTGTCCAGGCCACCACCCTCCTGGAGGACCGGCTCGGCGCCGTGCTTCTCACTGCCTGGCGGGAGGGACGCAGTGTGCTTCGCGTCCCTGCTCAGCGCGGTGGACAGGGCCCGGAACTCCAGCCCTCGACCTCGGCACTTCCTCACTTGGGACAAGAAGGCGGTCCGCATGAGTGATGGAGCGCTCGTGTTCCGAGGATTTGGCATTCGGTGCGCGCACCGAATGGCTCAATCGACCACTCCGCGAGTCACCTCGCAGGCAGGGAATCACCATGGACAACAACCGCGAGATGGATTCGGCGCACCAGGTGCCCAAGGGCGTCGACGAGGAAACGGTGGACGCCCTGGGGGCGCTTTCGAAGGCTCTGGAGACCACGGAGCGGGCCCGCGGCCACCTGTACGGGTTCCACCAGTTGACCGGGACGGCGGACTTCGAGCTCGGCGAAGCGGTGCGGCTGCTGCGTGAGGCGGGTCACGACGAGCAGGCCGTCCTGGTCGAACGCGAACTCGTCGGCCGCAACGTCATCCCCGGCCACTGGACGTTCCAGATCGTCGAGGCTTACAACTCGACCTACTATCGACCCTTCGCCGCAGTGGAAGGCGACATCGTCGACGAACTCGCCGCCGGACGGGATCACCTCCTGGAGGCCCGCCTCAAGACGGCCCGTCGCACCCGTCGGCACCCCCACCACACCGCCACACCTCCGCCGCCTGATCGGTGAACCGCGTTCGGCAACTGCCGGAAAAGAGGCTTCGGATCCTCGACGGACTCGCCCCTGCCGCGATACTTGCCGGCGATGCGCTTCGCCATGGGCGTCCACGCCTGTACGACCTCGTCACGCAGAGCCCGCTTCTCGGGCCCGTCAGCGAGAGCAGCCAGCTGGGTGAGTGCGACAGCGCTGTCGGGGGCTCAAGGTGGGTACGTCGCTTCGGGGTGATCTCGGTGCGCATGGACCGGCCACCCGCTCGGCGGGTGGCCACCCGCCGAGCGGGTGGCCGGTCGCGAGGCCGGTGGCGGGCCGACTGTCGAACCCTCCGTTGAGCGGGTGGGTGAAAGGGTGGGCCGTGCCCCTTCTCACGGTGGCCGCACCGAAAACCGCGAGGCATACCGGCCGGGGTCGGGGGGGGGCGACCACGAATCATTGTCGCTGATGGTCGGGCGAATGCCCGGACAAGGGCGGCCCCTACCAGTAGTGCCGTCGTCCGCCGACCTCACGTCCTACCGCTCCCAGAATCCACAGCAGAACTCCGATCGCGACCAGGATGATTCCGATGGTCCAAAGGATTCCAATGCCCGCGACGAGACCCACAACGAGCAGAATGACTCCGAGGATGATCATGGTTTCCTCCGGTGACGGGACGTCGTCTGCGGGCGTCCTCATCCTTTGCCACGGGTCCCCGCCTTCCCACGAGACAAACGCGGATTCGGAGGCGTCGACAGACACGGTCCGCCTAGGTCGCGGGATTCGCTCCCACGGCTTGCCGATAAGCCACGTGGCCGCCCAGCGCACCGCTCACAGCGACGGCTGCCATGCCGCCCAACGACCACAGCTTGCCCTTCGTCGGGTGACGACGGAGCCGCGCGGTCAGGGATGCGGCGTAGAACGCCACCGCCGCCACGTTCGCGACCGCATGGGCCAGTCCGACCCGTGCCTGCTCGGGCGGCAGGTCCGCCCAGTCGGCCCAGCCCGCGACCGCCGCCGGGGCGACCCCGGCCAGACCGACGGCCGTGAGGGTGGTAGGCGCATGCCCTCCTCCCGGCACGACGTCCAGTACGGCGGCAGACAGCCAGCAACCGATCGGCACCTGTACCAGAAGGGGATGGACGGGATGGCCCAGCGGTCGGCCGCGCAGCAGTTCGCGCACCCCACCCAGCGGGAGTGAGCGGATTCCCCGCTGGAGGGCTCGGATTGCCGGGTCCGCAACCGTCGACCGTTCCATGTGGTCCAGGCTTGTCAGCCACCATGTCGACGCCGTGTCCAGAGGGGAGGGATTCCTGGTTTGCGTGGAGCTGTCGAAGGCGTGTGTGTTCATGTACAACGGCTACCCGGCATCGCGCCGCTGTCTCGCCGTGGCCTCGACTGCACCCGAACGGTGTGCCTCCCAACGGTGGAGTCCTGACGGTGGAGTCATGGCCGGGTGCCTTCGCGATCTTCCACGGTCACGACGGCGAGTGGCCGGCCGTCGTGGTGGCTCCAAGGACGCCTGAGGTCCTGCTGCGCAGAATGCCCGTACCGAAGGGCACCCGTCGATCCCGACCTGGTCGCCTGGTCGGCGCCCGACCAGGCATCGCCTGCCGTACGAACGGGCCCTGGGCGTCCGGACATGGGCGCAGGCAGCACTCGGAGTCCCCGTGCACATCGGGGTCGCACCGGTTGGCCAGCGACCTTGCCTATGACGTCGTCGGCGCCGCGCGCCTCGGCTCGTCCCCATCCTCGTTGCCCGGCTCGCGGGGATCCGCGGAGAGGAGAACGGCGGGCGGTTGCGGTTCGCGGCCTGCTCCCGGGTCGGGCTGCGGCTCAGGCGATCCATCAGGCATGGGGTCTTCTCCCGAGGGTGGCAGGACAGTGATCCGTATCGCGGGTCGCTACGGCCCGATGTGGGTGAAGGGGGTCCACAACCGGGGCTTGTCGGGCGCGAGAGCGGGCCGATCCGCCCGCGCGGAGTGCCTGCCGACCGACTCCCCGCGCCGCCCGGGGTGCGACGTCGCCTCGTTGCCTGTAGTGGCAGGTCGCGCGTGCGGAGTACATCGGAGGGGGTTCAAGGCCGCGACCCCGCCCTCCCGGCCTTCCACAGGAGGCGCAGGACGCCGTCACAGCGCTCGCGCCGCGTAGGCCCGCACATCCGCGTCCGAGTCCGCCGTCGCCGTGGCCAGGGCCGCACGGGCGTCCTCGGCGGCACGGTGCGGGTCAACGCGAGTACGGCGGCCTTGCGTACGTCGGCGTTGGGGTCGGCGAGGGCCTTGGCAAGGGCAGGGATGGCCAGGCCGGGGTCCGCGGCCGACAGGGCTGTGGCGGAGCCGACCCGGACCTGCCAGGCCGCGTCGGACAGTGCGGCCACGGCGCGGGCGTCCAGCGGTGGCGGGCAGCCTGTGGCGCCCAGTGCCTCGTAGGCGGCCGCACGCACCAGGGCGTCCATGTCGTCGATGAGCTCGGCCAGGGCCGAGTGGACCGGGCCTGGCCCGGGGCCCGTCGGCCTCGTGTCGCCCAGCCGCCCCGCCACGGTGGTGCCCAGTGCCTTGGCGATCGTGACGCGGACCTCGCGGGACGGGTCTGCGGCCGCGCGGGCCACCGCTCTGGTGGCGTCGACCGACACGAGCGCACGCACCGCCTCGATGCGGACGGCAACGCTGGAGTCCGACAGGGAATCGGCGAACAGTTCGGCGTCGCCGAGGCGCAGGGCACGCAGCACGTCCAGTGCGGCGGCACGCACGACGGGGTCGTCTCCGGACAGGGCTGCGGCGAGGCCGTCGCGCAGGGCCTGTTCGGGCGGCAGCGTCTCGACGAGTTCACGCAGTGAGCCGGCCGCGGCCTCGCGTACACCTGCGTCGGTGTCGACGAGTGCCGCGGTGAGGGCAGGCCCGGTGCCGGGCGGCACGGTCTCCGTCAGGACGGTGACGGCCGTCCGTCGGACGGTGGGATCGGCATCGGCCAAGTAGGGCACGATGGCGCAGAGTTCGGGTTCCTCCTCCGCGAGCGCCAGGAGCTGGAGCAGGCGTGGTGTGGTCGGCGCGTCGGTGGTGGCACCGCGGTGGGCGGTCGTGCCGCTCGGTGACGGCTCGTGTGGCATGGTCACCGGCGCCGCTTCCCGGGCCCCCGCCGTCGCCACCTGCTGCGGGTGGACCTCACCGAGATGACGGGAGGGGCCGCCGACCGGGGTGAATCCGTCGACCGGAACGAGATACGGAGCCACCGGGCGGGTGCTGAACTCCATGGTTCCGGACGGGGACTTGTACAGGTCCAGGTGGTGGAACCAGGACGTGTCGTCGCGCCGCGGGTGGTCGAGGCGGTCGTGGTAGAGGCCCCAGCGGGACTCCGTGCGCGACAGGGACGCCCGCGCCGCCATCTCCGCGCAGTCGCGGATGAAGGTGACCTCGGCACAGCGCATCAGCTCGTGCGGGGTGCGGGCGCCCATCGCGGCGATGTCCGCGCGCATCCGCTCGAACGCCTCCAGGGCGAGTGGCAGCCGGGCGCCGGACTTCGGCGGGGCCACGTAGTCGTTCACGAAGCGGCGCAGCTTGTACTCGACCTGGGGCTGCGGCGGACCGTCCGGGTGGTGCAGGGGGCGGTAGATCAGCTCGTGCGCCTCGCGCAGTTGGCCGGAAGGCAATTCGCCCTCGTACGCCGTGTACTGGGCCGCGTCGGCGCCCGCCAGGTTGCCGAACACGAACGCGCCGATCATGTAGTTGTGCGGTACGCAGGCCAGGTCACCGGCGGCGTACAGACGCGGGACGGTCGTACGTGCGTGGTCGTCCACCCGTACTCCCGAGGCCGAATGGCCGCCGCACAGACCGATTTCGGAGATGTGCATCTCGACGTCGTGCGTGCGGTAGTCGTGGCCGCGACCGGAGTGGAACGTGCCCCGGGTCGGGCGCTCGGTCGAGTGGAGGATCGACTCCAGGGCCGCGACCGACTCCTCCGGGAGGTGGCTCAGTTTCAGGTACACCGGGCCGCGGTCGGACGCCACCTCCGCAGCGAACTCGGCCATCATCTGCCCGGACCAGTAGTCGGAGTCGACGAAGCGCTCCCCGTGCCGGTTGACCTGGTAACCGCCGAAGGGGTTCGCCACGTACGCGCAGGCCGGGCCGTTGTAGTCCTTGATCAGCGGGTTGATCTGGAAGCACTCGATGCCGGTGAGTTCGGCGCCCGCGTGGTACGCCATGGCGTAGCCGTCGCCCGCGTTGGTCGGGTTCTCGTACGTGCCGTACAGGTAGCCGGAGGCGGGCAGGCCCAGTCGGCCGCAGGCGCCGGTCGCCAGGATCACGGCGCCCGCGCGGACGGTGACGAACCGCCCCGTACGGGTGTTGAATCCGGCCGCCCCCACGGCTTGCCCCCGCGCCGTCAGCACGCGCACCGGCATCACCCGGTTCTCGATGCGGATCCGCTCCCGCATCTCACGCCGTCGCAGCTGCCGGTACAGGACCTTCTTGACATCCTTGCCCTCCGGCATGGGCAGCACGTAGGAGCCGGAGCGGTGCACCTGGCGGACCGCGTACTCGCCGTGCTCGTCCTTCTCGAACTTCACCCCGTACGACTCGAGGCGCCGCACCATGGCGAAGCCGCGGGTCGCGGTCTGGCGGACCGTGGACTGGTCGACGATGCCGTCGTTGGCGCGGGTGATCTCGGCGACCTAGTCGTCGGGTTCGGCGCGGCCCGGGATGACCGCGTTGTTGACGCCGTCCATGCCCATGGCGAGGGCGCCGGAGTGGCGGACGTGAGCCTTCTCCAGCAGGATCACGTCCGCGCCGTGTTCGGCGGCCGTCAGCGCCGCCATGGTGCCGGCGGTGCCGCCCCCGATGACGAGGACGTCGCAGCTCAGTTCCTCGGCGTCACCGAGGGCGGGGATCTCCAGGGGGGTGTTCACGGGGGTGGTCACCGTAGTGCCTTTCAGGTACCGAGCGAGGAGAGGACTTCGCGTCGCAGCGCCACGCGCGCCGGGTCGTCGTGCGCCGCGCGGTCGCGGGGGTGAGGCACGTCGTGCAGCGCGGCGAGCCGGCCGGCGCCGAGCAGTGCCACCCGGTCGCCGAGGAACAGGGCCTCGTCGACGTCGTGGGTGACGAACACGACGGTCGCGCCCGTGCCGCGCAACACCTCCACCAGCAGATCCTGCATACCGGCGCGGGTCTGGGCGTCGAGGGCGCCGAAGGGCTCGTCCATGAGGACGGCGCGCGGCGCCGGCGCCAGGGCGCGGGCCAGTTGCGCCCGCTGGCGCTGGCCGCCGGAGACGCGGTGCGGCAGTTGTCGGGACTGCTCGGCGAGTCCGACCCGGGTGAGCCAGGACTCGGCCTGGGCGCGGCGTTCGGCGCGCGGCAACCCCCTTATGGCGAGGGGTAGTTCGACGTTCCCGCGCAGGGTGCGCCAGGGCAGGAGGGCGTCCTCCTGGAAAATCAGGGCGCGGTCCGCGGAGGGACCGGTCAGCAGGCGTGTGTCCTGGGTGACTTCTCCGGCGAGCGGTGACAGCAGTCCCGCCAGGGTGCGCAACAGTGTCGACTTGCCGCAGCCGGAGGGGCCGACGACGGTGAGGATCTCGCCGGGGGCCACGTCGAGGTCCACCCCGTCCAGCACCGGCGCTCCCGGGCGGCCGAGGGTGGCGTCACGCAAGGCGAGGGCCGCCCCGGTGCGCGACGGTGAACGGACGTCAGACGAGCTGGTCATGGGGCACGTCCTTCTCGGTCCTGGGTGCTATCGGTACGGGGGTGGTGGCGCTGCGGGCCCGACGCGGGATCTGCGCGCCGGGCACGTACGACGTACGCGGCAGCCAGCGGGTCAGGCGACGGCCCAGGACCTCCACGGCCGTGGACGTGACCCAGCCCAGGACACCGATCGTGACCATCCCGACGAACACACCCGGATAGTTGACGATCGTGTAGTCCTGCCAGGTGCGGTAGCCGACGCCGTACTGGCCGGAGATCATCTCGGCGGAGATGACACAGATCCACGAGACGCCGAGGCCGACCGACAGGCCGCCGAAGATGCCGGGCAGCGCGCCGGGCAGGACGACCGAGGCGAGGATCCGCAGGCGGCCACCGCCCATGGTGAGCACCGCCTCTTCCCATACGGGAGTCAGCGCGCGGACGGCGTGCCGGGTGGAGACCAGGACCGGGAAGAAGGCTGCGGTGAAGGTGATGAAGACGATGCCCTGTTCGTCGGAGGGCAGGAGGAGGATCGCCACAGAGGGAGCGGTGCAGGAGGCCGCTCATCGTGATGCGGTCGCCGCGGAACCGGATGAACTCCAGGTCGACCGGGCGGCCGTCGGCGAGATGCGTGAGCCGTTCCAGCATGAGGACGGCCGCGCCGCGCGGGGCTTCGAGTACGGCGGCGGAGTGGGCGTCCGCGGTGACCGCCTCCAGGGTGATCTCGGCCTGACCGAGGGGTTGGCCGGTGATGGTTTCCAGGAGGCGGAAGACGTCGGTGTTCTCCAGGTCGGCGCCGAGCAGGGCGGTGCCGACGTCGAGGGGATGTAGGTCAGGTCGAGAGAGAGGGGCAGGCCGTTCAGGCGGCGCAGGCGTTCGACGTAGAGGACGTCCGTGCCGGGCGGGACGTGGAGGCGTTCGGCGACCGGGGCGGGCGCGGGGGCGGGGCCCACCGTGCGGACCTCGTTGGTGACCCGGCCGTGTTCATGGAGGGTCTCGGCGAGACCCATCAGGCGGTCGAGGCCGTGGGGATACTTCTGGGCGACGACCACGGTGCCGACGCCGGGCTGGCGTTCGACGAGGCCTTCGGCGCGCAGGAGGTCGAGGGCCTGGCGGACGGTGTTGCGGGAGGCCCGGTAGTCGCCGGCGAGGATCGACTCGTGAGGCAACGTGCCCGTGGGGAAGCCGCCGGTGAGGAGTTGGTGGCGGAGGAGATCGGCGAGCTGCCGGGCCCGGTCGGTGCGCAGCCGGCGCCGCGCGCGGTGGGCGGCGACGGTGGTCGCGCCCTGGCCGGCGTGGTCTCGGATGCGGTCGGTGGGAGGCATGGGTCGAACCCTATCGATCCGATAGGGATAGTCGTGTTACTGGAATATTGCGCCACCTGATGCCTGACCGAATGCGTCGCTGACCTGGGGTTTCCGGCCGCCGACGGGGAGTTGTGCCAGCCGCTGCCGGTTCGGTGGAGGGGTGCCGGACGCTGCGGAGCGCGATCTGCTGCGCAGTCGGTCCCGACGTCGCCACGCCGGATCGGGGGTCCGGCCGCCGTGTGGCACCGTCCGTGGCTCCGCTCTCCAGGGAGGGGCGGATTCGATGTTTCCGCAATGTGAGACCTGCCCGGAACTTGTTGACCGACGGCGTGGACGTCTGCTCAACTCACGTTCCATGACACCGCGCGTGGAATTGACCCGGAGGCGCCACATCGACCTGGCGCACGTCTCCAGCGCGTTCTGTTGTCGTTGATCCCCAACGTGTGTCGCTGATCCGCGAAGCGGTCCTCGGCAGCGTCCGGTGTGCGCCGAAGGCGTAACTCCGGCAGGTGCGGTGCGTAGCCGCCTCGGCGGTGTCTCCCGAAGGAATGCGGTTCCGCCCGCATGACTGCCTTCTTCTCTCGGTCCTCTCCGCGCTCCTGTTCTCCCTCTGGGGGGAAGCGGGTGCGGCACAACGCGAGGGCGGCGAGGGGATGCGCCCTCGGCTGTGGGCCAAGGGCACGCCCTGCAAGTGACGTGGGCCCGGGGGGACTTCAGCACGCCACCCCGGACGGTGTGCGCCGGGCGGCGTGGCGGCACGACCTCCACCACACAGCCTGACCTTCGTGCGGTACCTCCTGCCCAGTCGTCGAGGCCCTCGCACCGCGAGCGGGGACCACATACGGGTTTCGTAGCCGTTCGTCGCCGCCATCACCCACTCCGACTCTCAGCGCCCGACAGTGCGCCAATCCTCGAGAGGGACCCCCTCATGCCTCCATCCATCCGCAAACTCACGGGCCGCATCGGCGCGGTCGTCGAGGGCGTCGACCTCACGGCGCCCCCCGATCGCTCGACGATCACGACGCTCCGACACGCCCTCGACGAGCACAAGGCGATCGTGTTCGACCAGGTGCACCTCGACAACGCCGGCCAGGAGCGCGTTGCCGGGTGGTTCGGCGAGCTCACCACCGCGCACCCGAACGTGCCGGCCGCCGACGGCACCACGAACGTGCTCGCCGTCGACAGCGAGACGTCCAAGGCCAACGAATGGCACACGGACGTCACCTTCGTGGTCAACCCGCCGCAGCTCACCACGCTCCGGTCGATCGTGACCACGCCGTACGGCGGTGAGACGCTCATCGCGAACGCGGCCGCCGCCTATCGCGACCTGCCCGAACCACTCCGCGCCCTCGCGGACTCGCTGCGCGTCGTACACACCAACCAGTACGACTACGCGCGCCCTTCGGCCGCGTCGGAGCTGCGCGAGGAGTACGACCGGGTCTTCGTCGCGACGCCGTACGAGACCGAGCACCCTGTCGTGCGGGTGCATCCGCTGACGGGCGAACGCGGCCTGTTCATCGGCGGGTTCGCCAAGCGGATCGTCGGCCTGTCGGGAGCCGAGTCGGCCGATCTGCTGCGCATCCTCCAGTCGTACGTGACCCGCCCTGAGAACATCCTGCGCTGGACCTGGGCCCCCGACCAACTGCTGATCTTCGACAACAGGATCACCCAGCACTACGGGGTGGACAACTACGACGACCACCCGCGTCGCCTCAACCGTGTGACGGTCGCGGGGGACGTGCCGGTCGGTGTCGACGGGCGGCGCAGCGAGCAACTCCTCGGTGACGCCTCGCACTACAGCAAAGTGCTGGAGGTGGCTGTCCGATGACCGAGCTCAGCCTCGAGAGGCCGGCCGTCGTCCCGGCGGCTGCCGAGCCGACGAGCGCCCGGGGACGCGAGGTCTTCCTGCCGCGTGACGCCCGCCGCCAGACCCCGCTCCGCACACTCCGCGAGCGGCTGCGCTGGCCACTGGGGATCTACACGACCCCGGTCGTGATCATCATCGCCTGGGAAATCCTGGCCAGGGCCGGAGTGCTGAAGAAGACCTATGCTCCGGCACCGACCTCTATCGTCAATTCGGCCGTCGACCTGTGGCAACAGGGCCTCCTCGGACCGGACTTGGCCATCTCGCTGCAACGGGCCGGCATCGGACTCACGATCGGTCTGACGGTGGGCATCGTCAGCGGGGTGCTCGGCGGGCTGCTGCGCAGCGGCGAGTATCTGTTCAACGGTGTCGTGCAGGTGCTGAACACTATCCCGCTGCTGGCGGTGCTGCCGCTGATGATCGTGTGGTTCGGCATCGACGAGCTCACGAAGGTGCTGTTGATCTCGTTCGGTGCGGGCGTCCCGATGTATCTCAACCTGTTCGCCGCGATCCGGGGTGTCGACCAGCGGCTGATCGAGATGGCGCGGACGACGGGCGCGGGCACCTGGCGCCTGGTGACGCGGGTCCTGGTGCCGGGTGCCCTGCCGGGGTTCCTGGTCGGCCTCCGCTTCTCCCTCGCGTACAGCGTTCTGGGACTCGTCGCCGCCGAGACGGTCAACGCAGACAAAGGGCTCGGCTTCCTCATCACTCAAGGGCAGACCTACCTGCAGACCGGCCAGGTCTTCGTGGGGCTGGTCATCTACTCGCTCCTCGGTCTGCTCGCCGACCAGTTCGTCCGGGTTCTCGAGCGGGTGCTGCTGCGGTGGCGCCCCAGTTATGAGGCGGCATGAGCACCACGGTTTCTCCCCACGGCACACGGCCCCGTCGGCAGACCGGCGCCGTCGTCGAGAATGTCGTCCGCCGGTTCGGGGACCGGGTCGTCCTCGACCGACTGGACCTCACCATCGCCGATGAGGAGCTGGTGGTCCTGCTGGGCCCCTCCGGCTGCGGCAAGAGCACCCTCCTCAGGTTGCTGGCCGGTCTCGACCGGCCCGACGGCGGGCGGGTGGAGGTCCCGGCGAAGCGCGCGGTCGTGTTCCAGGCCGACCGTCTGCTGCCGTGGCAGCGGGTGCTGCGCAATGTCACCCTCGGTCTGCACGGACCGGACGCCGATCAGCGGGCCCTCGACGTGCTCGACGAGGTCGGACTCTCGGGCCGCGAGAGGGCATGGCCCAAGGAGCTCTCCGGCGGCGAGGCCCAACGGGTGTCACTGGCGCGGGCACTGGTCTCGGAGCCCGAACTCGTGCTGCTCGACGAACCGTTCGCCGCGCTCGACGCGATCACGCGGCTGCGCATGCACGACCTCGTCCGGGCTCTGCGCAGCAAGCACTACGCGGCCATGCTGCTCGTCACCCACGACGTCGACGAGGCGATCGCGCTGGCCGACCGCGTCGTCGTCATGAGCGACGGACGCATCGGCACCTCGCACCGTGTCGAGCTCTCGGCCGCGGACCGCGAGGCGAGCATCGCTCGCGAGGAGCTGCGTTCCGCGCTCCTGGAAGACCTCGGCCTGGCCAACCAGCACTGAACTCTTCCGACACCTACTGACTTCCCTCTCCACCCCCCGACTTCTTCCAGCACACCCACCGACTTCTCCCGCCCCAGCACAGAAAGCACGTGAGAGACCATGTCCAGAAGAAGCTCCCGAATCGTCGCAGCCGTCGGCCTGCTCGCCCTGGGGGGCACCCTCGTCGCCTGCGCATCGACGTCGGAGGCCGCCGCGCCCCTGAGCAGTTCCAGCGGATCGGGCGCCGGCAGCCACCCCGAGTGGGCGAAGTACACCTTCACCATCGGTGACAACGGCGGTGACGGCAGCCAGGAACTGGCGAAGATCACCGGCGTGTTCGACAACGCGTCGTACAAGGTGAAGTTCGCCCGCTTCACCTACGGCCCGCCGCTCGTGCAGGCGGCCGCGTCGGGTGACATCGACCTGGGCAGCGTCGGTGACGTGCCTCCGATCACCGGCGCCGCGAAGGAGTACGGCTTCAAGGTCGTCGCCGTCAACCGTTCCCTCAGGCCCACCCAGGCGAACGAGAACATCATCGTGCCGAAGGGCTCGACGCTGAAGACGCTCGCGGACCTCAAGGGCAAGAAGATAGCTGTGCCGCAGGGCAGTTCGGCTCACGGTCTGGCCCTGAACGCGCTGAACAGCGTGGGCCTCACCCCCAAGGACGTGAACCTGGCCTTCCTCGACCCGGCGGCCGGCGCCACGGCGTTCAACACCGGCAAGGTGGACGCCTGGTCGATCTGGAACCCGCAGTCGGCGATCGCCGTCAAGAACGGTGCGCGGATCCTGGCGAAGGGTCTCCCGCCGATCGACCAGACGAGCAGCTACTACGTCGCGAGCGAGAGTTCGCTGAGCGACAGGACCAAGCGAGCGGCTCTCACCGATGTCCTGCAGCGCCTCGCCCACGAGTTCGCGTGGGCGATCAAGCACGAGGACAAGTACGCGGAGGCGATCTCCAAGGAGGAGGGCATCCCCCTGGAGGACGCCAAGGTGTCCCTGAAGGCCTTCGAGACGCGGGTGACCCCGGTCGCGAAGCCGGACATCGCGGCGGAGCAGAAGCTCGCCGACGCCTTCCTGCAGGCGGGCCAGATCACCAAGAAGGTCGACGTCTCGTCGATCACCGACAACCTCCTGCCGGCCGGATACGACAGCTCGAAGCTGTCGGTCGGCTGATTCAGCGCACCACGAACGGACTGGAGAGCAGTTGTGAGCGACCAGAAAAGACGCCGGATCCACCTCAACGCCTTCCTCATGGAGGCGGGACACCACGAGGCGGCATGGCGACTCCCGCACAGCAACCCGCGAGCGGACTTCGACCTGCGGCACTGGATCGAACTGGCTCAACTGGCGGAGAGCGCCAAGTTCGACTCGCTGTTCCTCGCGGACGGCCCGGCGATCACCGGCACGGGCGAGTTCCGGCCGCCGGGCCAGCTCGAGCCGCTCACCCTGCTGACCGCGCTGTCGCAGGCGACCAGCAGGATCGGACTCATCGCGACCGTGTCGTCGACGTACAACGAGCCCTACAACCTCGCCCGTCGCCTCGCGTCGGTCGACCACGTCAGCGGCGGCCGGGCCGGCTGGAACATCGTCACCTCGGCAGGCGCCGACGAGGCGGCCAACTTCGGCCTCGTCGACCGTCCGGACCACGCCGAGCGGTACGCCAGGGCCGACGAGTTCCTGCACATCGCCAAGGCACTGTGGGACAGCTGGGAGTCCGAGGCCGTCGTCGCCGACAAGACCACCGGGCGCTACGCCGACCCCGCCCGGTTCCACAGGCTCGACCACCGGGGCAAGCACTTCTCGGTGGCCGGCCCGCTCAACGTCGAGCGACCGCCGCAGGGTCACCCCCTGCTCGTGCAGGCCGGCTCCTCCGAGGACGGCAAGGACTTCGCGGCACATCACGCCGAGGCGATCTTCACCGCCCACCAGACGTACGAGCGCGCGGCCGACTTCTACGCAGACATCAAGGCCAGGACCAGGGCCGCGGGGCGTGACCCGGACGGCGTGATCGTGCTGCCGGGAATCGTCCCCTACATCGGGTCGACCGAGGCGGAGGCCCGGGCGCTGGCGAAGGAGTTCGACGACCTGCGCGTCCCGGACTACGGGCTGCGTCAGCTGGCCGCCGTCTTCGAGACCGAGCCGTCGGTGTTCGAACTCGACGAGCCGCTGCCGGACTTCATTCTCGCGCGACCGAAGCTGGAGGGCTCGCAGAGCCGCTCCGACCTGATCATCGAGCTCGCCGTGCGTGAGAAGCTGACGGTCCGCCAGGTCATCTCGCGGCTCGGCGGCGGCCGTGGCCACTTCGAGTTCGTCGGCACGCCCGAACAGGTGGCGGACGCGATCATCACGTGGTTCGAGGGCGGTGCCGCGGACGGGTTCAACATCATGGCGCCGGCCCTGCCGTCCGGCCTGGAAAGCTTCATCGACCACGTCCTGCCGATCCTTCGCGGCAAGGGCCTGTTCCGTGAGGAGTACGAAGGCACCACGCTTCGTGAGCACTACGGGCTGGCGGTGCCGGCCAACCGGTTCCATCCGGAAGAGCTCGCTCTGTGAGGTCGGCTGTGGGCGCGCAGTGTCAGGGGTTGGCCCAGGCGTCCGGGGTGGTGGTCAACGCGGAGACCTCGGGAGGCAGTTGGGCCGATGCGACGTCGGCGAGCGAGACGCCCTCGAGGATCTCGCGCACGTTGGACCGCAGCGCGATCCACAGGGGGAGCAGGGACTGGGCCGGGCCGGTGTAGGAAAGGTCCGGGGGACGGACCCCGCGGACCGAGACGAGTGGTCCGTCCACGGTGCGTATGACGTCGGCGATGCTGATGGACTCGGCGGGCTTGGCCAGGCGGTAGCCGCCGTTGCCGCCGCGCTGGCTGAGCACGAGTCCGCCACGGCGCATGTCGTTCAGGATGCCTTCGAGGAATTTGTGCGGGATGTCCTGGGCGTCGGCGATGGCCTCGGCCTTCAATGGCACGTCATCCCGTGACGCGGCGAGCTGCAGCGCGGCGCGTACCGCATAGTCCGCCCTGGCTGAGATCCGCATGGGTGCATTATCCCGTACGGCTTCGGTCGGTTTCCATCGCGGGCGGTCCGTCGGGCAGGAGGGCACGGGTCCCTGTCTCGGGCCCGACGGCCCAGGTGCCGAGGTGCCCGGGCGGCCGCAGGCGTGCAGCGGTCGGGGTCGCCGCCATCGATGACGGGGGTGCGTGAAGGGTCGGTACCGCCGGGGCGATGGGTCGCCGACCGCGACCGTCTCTGCGGCTCCACCTCGGTGCCGGCGCATGGGCGACGGCACGGCTCGCGCGGCCGCGAGTTGCCGTCCTCGCCCGCGCGGTCCCCTGTGGAGCATGCGCGCGCCCTTTCTCTGATCCGGCGCTCCACGGCCTCCCGGTCAGACAGGCAGGACGAACGGAGGATGCGCACCATTGAGGAAGTAGTCCCCGACGTCCCGGAGCCGGTGGGCGACGGGGTCGTACAGGGCGAGGGTTCGCGCATTGCGCCAGAAGCGGTCGAAGCCCAGCCGCGAGGACGCGGAGCGGACACCGAGGATGTCGAGGGCACGTGTGGTGGACTCCTGCGCAGCCCTGGAAGCGGCGGCTTCGGCCATGGCCACGAGGACGGAGATCTCCGCGTACTCGTCGTAGGTCAGGTCTTCGCCGCGTGCCAGCCCGCCGTGCACGGCTTGCACCGCCTGCTCACTGAGTGCGGAGGCGGAGCGGGCGAGGACGGTGAGTTCTCCGTAGAGGGTCAGCATCCGCGGGTCCTGGGGAGAGCCGACCGGCCAGGCGGGATGCCAGAGCGAGTGGCCCGACCTGCTGCATTCGCGGACTTCGGCGAGCACTCCCTCGGCGATGCCGAGAAGGAGCTGCACGGAGAGGAGGCGCCCGACCGGCGAGGCGAAGGCAGTCAGGGGTGACAGGACATCCTCGTCCGCTGACAGGGAGCCGAGAACGTTGTCGGCGGAGACCGGTACGGCGTCGAACTCCACGCTGCCGCCGGCCGCGAGCCGCTGGCCGAAGGTGTCGGCGTCGCCGTCGATCCTCACGCGGGGATGGGCGGGATCGACGACGACGGCGAATGGTTCGCCGGTGTCGGCCCGCTCGGCCCGCACGGCGATGCGGTCGGCGACCAGGACCCCGGTGGCGTAGCTCTGCCGCCCGTCCAGCACGAAGCCGCCGCCTTTCCTGGCCAGCCTCAGGGGCGGTTCCTGGCGTGCGAAACCACCACCCCAGGCCAACTGCTCGGCCGCGGACCGCCGTTCGACCCGAACGGCGCGGGCGGGCTCGGTGAAGAACTGGGCGCTCCACGACAGGAAGTAGTGACAGCCCAGCAGTTGACCGATCGCACCGTCCGCGGCGGCGATCTCCCGGACGACGGCGTAGGCCGTGGGCCAGTCCGCGCCGCCTCCCCCGGCCCCGGCCGGTACGAGGAGCGTCAGCAGTCCGGCCTCACGCAGTCGGGACACCTCGTCGAAGGGGGTCTTGCCCGCCTGTTCCCTGGCTACCGCGTCCGTGGCCAGGTCGTCCGCCGTTTCGCGGGCCGCGCGCAGCCAGTGTGCACGGTCGGGTCGGGTCCGGTCCGACTCCGAGGTCGTTCCGGACGGAGCGGTGGCAACGCCCATGGTGGTGGTCTCCTCAAGGTGGTGGCAAGGCGCGGTGTTGGAGCCCGCCGGCTGGTCGGGCATGTACTCGGAGCCCACGCGCCCGCGGTGACGACCCGGTGCGGACGGCACCGTCTCGCGTGTGCCGCACGGGAGGTGAGTCCGTGCAGGCGACCGGTCGGATCTCCGGCCGTGTCGACGTCCTTGGCGAAGAGCCGGGTGGGATCGGCGCCTTCGGGGACGAGCACGAGGTAGCCGGCGAGAGGTGCGGAGCTCTGTTCAGCGGTGCCACCACGAGCGGAGGTGGCGGGTGCCGGGGAGTGCGACGTGGGTGCCGCGTGCCCTACACGCGACAGCAGGCGGCGCTGGCGACGTGACCAAAGTCGACATGCCGACGACGAACGAGTCGTTGCTGCGTATGGGCCATGTACATCATCCTGCGCATCGGCTGGACGGGCGGTCAATACTTTCCTAGTAAATCGATAGGAAATATAGGGAGCGCAGCATCACGGGCGGGCTCACCGGCCGCCTCGCTCCTGGCCGAACTCCGCGCCGCCGCGGACGAAGTGGGGTTCTTCCACGTCACCGGACATGGCGCTCCCGCGTTTCATGGGCGAGACGCCTTTCCGGTAATTCCCAGGGCCGATCCGCCTTGATGACGTAGCCTGGGTACACCGACGCGGGGTGGAGCAGCTCGGTAGCTCGCTGGGCTCATAACCCAGAGGTCGCGTGGTTCAAATCCCGCCCCCGCTACGAACATCCGGCCTCTTGCGATACATGTCGCAAGAGGCCGGAGTGCGTGGCCGTCCGCTCGTGCGTATGCGTTCGACCACGGGCTCCGAGACCAACTGGTGTGGGGCGAGAGCTTGTTGTGAGGGCGGCCTGGCGGCGTGGCGATTCGCGGGCGATGGGATGGTCTGGCCGGTCCACGGCGGTGCCGGAACTGGGTCCGAACCGGCATGCCGGTTCACCTGACGAATGGTCAGGGGCGTCGGGCGGGAGCGCAGTTGAACCTCGCCGGTGCCGGGTGCGCCGGGCCGCCTACACCGCCTCGGCGCCGGCCGGCCACCCCCGCGTCCTGATGCGGCTCGACCTGGGCGCACGGTCGGGCCTCGGACCGGTGGCGGCAAACTCGGCCACGAATCAGTCGGCGCGCGATGAGATGCCGGACGATGCCAGACCGCTCCACGGGGCGATTCGTCGAAGTAGCCCTGGTATGAGGTGGTCCTCTCTAGCATGGGACGCCGGGTGGGAACCCGGGCGGGGGAGGGGCGGATGGGGACTGGGGCGTACCGCTGTCACGGGGCTGTCGCGTCTGTGCCGGGCGAGGGCGGCGGAGTCGCGGGTGGAGGCGCTGGTTCAACACGCGCGGACAGCTCCGCCGCGTGCGTCGCCTGCGTCAGTTCGACCAGCTGCCGCGCGGTCAACTGCCCCGAGACGTGGCCGTGTTTGAGCAGCCAGCGCTGCTGGCGCTGTGCGGGTGCGAGCGTCCAGCGGGACACGGCTACAACGACCTGGCGGCCGAGGCCTGCCACGATCGTCACCAGGGCGGCGAGCACGAGTCCACGCCAACCCTGCCTGACACCCAGAATCGCGAGCGGCGTTCCCGCGGATACCGCCAGCGCACGGGAGAAGGTACTCATCGGGACCACCCACCGGCGACGACGGGACGACCGGGCGTGGAACGCCCTCCTGTACGGAACATGGGTGCCTCCTCGGGCTCGGGGCCGTACGGAGGGTCAGGCCGGGTCCGGCGGATTTTTCCCGCGTCCCGAGCAAGTTTTTTCAACAGGCTTTCTCCGACTGCCGTTTCCGCAGCTCACGGGGGCGCCGGATGAATGAGCGGGCTTCGGACCACACGCTGGCCGGCGAGACGGATGAGGAACTGCTGCGCCTTTTGGCGCGGTACCCGGACCCTGCCGCCCGGGCCGACGTCTACGCCGTGATCGCGGAGCGCCACCGCCCCGTCGTCCTGCGATTCGTCGCCGGCCGCGTGGACGCCGACGACGCGCCGGACATCGCGCAGGACACGTTCGTCGATGCCTTCCGCTACTTCGACCAGTACACATCGCTGGGACCGCCGTACCAACTCGAGGCCTGGCTGGTCGAGGTCGCCCGGCGCCGGGTGCTGAAGTACTGGTCGCGAGGCCGCAAGGAGCGCCCAGGTACGGCCGACGGCGCGGTCGAAGAGCTGAAGGAACGCGAACACGTCGTCGAGGCGGGCCACGACCTGATCCGCCTCGAACGGGTCCATCGGCTCCTGGGAACGGTGTTCGAGAGCCTCGACGACGACCAGCGGGACCTCTATCGACTGCGGAACCTCGGAGGCCTGACGGGCCGGGAGATCGCGGCCCGCAAGGGCGGGGACCCCAACGCCGTCAGCAAGGCGTGCACCAAGCTCGACAAACTGGTGGCCAAGCGGTTCCACGTCCTGCTGCTGGTCCGGGACGGCGGGACCCGGTGTGCGGCGCTCGGCGAGCTGCTCGCGGACCATGAGCGGCAGAACGGCCCCGGCTACACAGCGGCCCTGGCCGAGCGCGTGGTCGAGCACTACAGCACCTGCCGGACCTGCGGCAACTGTTCCGTGTGCCGCACCACTCAGCAACGGCTCATCTGGCAGGCCGCCCCGGTCGCCATTCCGGTCATCCTGGCCGCCGCCTTCCGCGAGCGCGTCGAGCTGGCCATCCAAGAAGTCTCCAACTCCAGCGGCATACCCACCCGTTCGCCTCAGGAGCCGCCCGCGCCTCCCGGACCTCCGGACGGCCGACCGCCGGCGCCGGGCACGGGCAGGACGATCCGGAGGCGGGCCGTCCGGACCGGAGCGGCCGTCGCTGTGACGGCCGTCCTCGCCCTGCTCGCCCTCCGCGCCCTGAACGCGGGCGCGGCGCCGGACACCGCTCCGGACCAGCGGACCGCGGCGGCATCCGCTGTCACATCCGCGATGCTCAAGCAGGGGCTGGTCGCCTTCGACATCAACGCCAGGCCGCCGGGCGACCCGAACTTCTTCGTCGGACAGGGCCGGCTCGACATGACCCGAAAGCCGGTCAGAGCCGCGACACATGTGCTGTACGACTACGGCGAGGGCCACAACTGGACTCCGCCGGACATCGTGCTGGTCGGCCGGAGCGCGTATGTCACCCCGGACAACACACCGGCTACCAAGGGCGCCGGAGCCTACGGGGCCACCAAGGTCGTCCCCGTGCCCGTCACCGGCACGGTCACCGACCTCTCCGTCCGCAACGCGATGGAAGCCCAGTGGCTCGCGCAACCCGCCGACCTGTCGGCCCTCATCGCGAAGGCCTCGGGGTTCACGGAGAAGAAGCAGCGGGACGGCGGACCAACTCTCCACGGCACCGCCACGCTGAGCGACCTGGCCGCCGATCCGACGGTGGGAGCCTTCTACCGCCCGTACCTCAAGACCTCCCCGTCCGGAACGGCAACCTTCACCCTGGCAACCGACTCCCGCCACCTGCCGACGTCGTTGACACTGAACATTCCAGTCACCCGGACGGACGGCTACGCGGCTGAAAAGCCCGTCGACACCTTCAGCATCACCTACAGCAACTGGGCCGACGGGAAACCCATCACCGCCACGGACCCGGGCAGGCCGACCCCGCAGTGGGGCGGTACGGCCTAGCAGGGCAGAGGCCTGTCCGTTTCGCCGTCAACCACCGTCAGTCGCCGTCCGTGCCGAGTTCCTCCAGCGTGTCCGCCACGTGGCTGAGGAGGGTCTCGATGTTCGGCCAGGACGGTTGCGGGTCGTGGGACGTGGTGCCGTGGCGGACGACGCACCCGTACTGGTCGCCGGCGCGCAGGTCGACGAAGAGGCCGCCACCCATGCCGTCCCCGCCGACCGGCAGCCACTGCGGAAGCCAGAGCGGCGTCGCGTCATGCGAGTAGTACGTACCGGCCCGGTCCTGGCCGCAGCGGGTCAGCCAGACTTCCAGAGAGTCGGCCAGCGGCGGCGGCACGGCGTCGCCTCCGCTCAGGCCGCCGCCCTCGGCCTCCCGCCGACCAACCTCGGTGACGAGCCGCCGGCCCAGGACACCAACCAGTGCCTCGACCGCGCCGGGGCTTCCTCCGCCCAGGGGGAGACCCTCAACCGCTGGCTGTGGTGCCGGAAGATGCGCATCGGCGTCCAGTACTTCAAGATCATCGACGGTGAGCCGGTGTATCAGGGCACCAACAGCGTGGAGTACCACGCGGTAGCCGTCGGCAACGGTCAGCAGCGCGTCCTGCGCACCTACCTCCAAGCCCAGTACGACTCGGTGGAATACGACGACTGGAGCCTCTGGGACCGGTTCTTCACCGCCCCGGACCTGAAGATGTTCATCCTCTCGGACTGCTCCGAGGGCTACGAGTTCTGCTTCGCCTCCGGCAGCGGTATCGAGCACACCTTCGACGAGTGGGACTACCACCGCGAGTGGCTGCACTGGGACATCTACTCCGAGGAGGAGGCGTCCACCTCCACGGACAAAGTTCTCTTCCACCACTGGCACTTCCGATTCGGCGGCTCCGGCGGCGGCTATGTGGTCACCGATGCCACCACCGCCGACCGCACGTTCCGCTGCGACTCCGCCGGCTACTTCTCGCAGTTCGGCGTCGACTATCCGAAGGCGTGTGTCAACTACGAGGTGATCCCGCACCTCCAGTACGACATCAGCGACACCCGTGTCACCTCGGTCGCCCGGCACATCCGGGTCGCGCAGGACATCCCGGAGAAGACCTATCCGATCGAGCTGGAGCCCAAGCACATCCCCGGCAAGTACAGCGGTGCCCGCGACGACCAGGGTCTGCACCGCGTCGCCGACGGCAGCCCCTCCGCTCAGGCCAACGAGGCGATGAAGGACGCCGCCTGCAACCGCAAGCCCCCCTACGAGGACTGGCGCGGCCTGCCGCCGTACGACACGGCCACCCAGGACTGTGACGAGTACCCGTTCCAGTCCACCGAGGAGGGTGCGGGCAGCTTCACCTGGGACTTCTCGGTCCGCGCGGTTCCGAACGGCGAGAACCGATCCGCGGGCGGCCTGCTGCGCTGGTACTACTTCAGCGACCGCATCCTGTACGGGACGGACGCCTTCTGGGTCGAGGTCCGCGACTAGGGCGTGGCCGACATCATTCCGGAGACGCGGGGCCTGATCAGGCGCCGCAGGTTTCCTCCGGCTTGATCCGCCCGCCGGACAGGCGCCAGGCCGCACCCTTCGGACCGCCGGAGTGGCCTCGGCCACCCCGGCGGTCGAGGCCGTTCCCTGCGTGGCAGAGTGTGCGTGTGCCGACCACTGATGCCGCCCGTGCCACCGATGCCGCCGATGTCTCCCGTTCCGTGAACGTGACCGACGCCGCCCACGAGGAGCCCGGCCACCTCATCGATCTGCGCAGCGACACCGTCACCCGGCCCGGCGAGGCGATGCGCCGGGCGATGGCCGAGGCCGAGGTGGGCGACGACGTTTTCGGTGACGATCCCACCGTCAACGCGCTGCAGGAGCGGATCGCCGGGCTGCTCGGATTCGAGTCCGCGCTGTTCGTCTCCTCGGGGACGCAGAGCAACCTGTGCGCTCTGCTGACCCACTGTGGCCGCGGGGACGAGTACATCGCCGGCCAGATGGCCCACATGTACCGGTGGGAGGGCGGTGGCGCCGCCGTACTCGGAGGCATTCAGCCCCAGCCGCTGTCGCATCGGGCGGACGGGACGCTGGACCCACTGGACATCGCGGCGGCCGTGAAACCGGACGACTCGCACTTCGCGCGCACGCGGTTGCTCTGCCTGGAAAACACCATCGGTGGCCGGGTCGTGTCGATGGACTACCTGAAGACCGCCACACAGGTCGCCCGCGACCACGGACTCGCCACGCACCTCGACGGGGCGCGGCTGTTCAACGCGGCGGTAGCCGGCGGGGGCGACCCGTACGAGCAGGCACGGCTGATCGCCGGCCACTTCGACAGTGTCTCTGTCTGCTTCAGCAAAGGCCTGGGCGCCCCGGTCGGCTCGGCGCTCGTGGGATCAGGTGCCTTCGTGGCCGAAGCACGGCGCTGGCGCAAGGTCCTGGGCGGCGGAATGCGGCAGGCCGGCGTGCTGGCAGCCGCGGCACTCCACGCGCTCGACCACCACGTGACGCGGCTCGCGGACGACCATGCGCACGCCGCCCTCTTCGCCGAGGGACTGAAGGACGTGGAGGGCCTGACCGTCGAGCCCAGCGGGACCAACATGGTCTTCGCAAGGTCCGCTCCCGGCCTGGAGACCGACGAGGTGAGCGACCGACTGGCGCGCCGTGGCCTGCTGTGCGGGGGATACCCGGGCCAGCTGCGCTTCGTGTTCCACCTGGACGTGACGCGCGCCGACACGGAACGCGCGGTCCGGATCGTGCGCGAGACCATGTCAGAGACGGTGATCGGCTCAGCCCGGTGAACGGGGCTGTCCAGGACGGGTCCGACGCCGTGATCGCACCAGCCATCGTCGGGTGATCCCAGTTGTAGGCCCTCTGTGGCAAGGCTGTTGTGCTCGGTGAGCTGACCGGTCGGGCGTGGTGGTCGGGCGAGCCGGTCGGGCGTCGTGGTCGGGCGGGCCGGGCGGGCGTGGTGGTGGAGGGCAGGCGCGTGGCGGCCTGTCGTCAGTCCACCGGCCACGTGTGGACCGGCGCGTTGAGGTGCATGTAGTCGATGTACTGCCGTGTCATGCGCCGCAGGGCCTCGTGACGGCCGCAGTGGTTCGACGCTTCGAGGTGGTGCAGCATCTCCTTCTGCCAGACCGCGCCGTTGCGCGCGGTGACGCACCGCTGCTCGATGATGCCGAGCAGCGGTTCCCGCCAGGCCGCGTCCATGCCCGAGCGCTCCAGGCCCTCGTGAGCCAGCGGCAGCAGCCGGCGCAGGACGAGTTCGGGCGCCGGCACCTCACCCGCTCCGGGCCAGTACAGCCGGGCGTCGATGCCATGGCGTGCCGCGGCGTGCAGGTTGTCCTCGGCGGCCGAGAAGGACATCCGTGACCACACCGGCCGGTCCTCGTGCACCAGAGCGCGGGTGAGGCCGTAGTAGAAGGCGCCGTTGGCGAGGGTGTCCGCGACCGTGGGACCCGCGGGCAGCACGCGGTTCTCCACTCTCAGGTGCGGTCTGCCCTGGGCGACGGCGTAGACCGGACGGTTCCACCGGTAGATCGTGCCGTTGTGCAGGGTGAGTTCGGACAGGTCCGGTGTGTCTCCGCGGTCCAGCGTCTGCGTGGGGTCCTGGTCCTCGCACAGGGGCAGCAGCGCCGGGAAGTAGCGGAGGTTCTCCTCGAAGAGATCGAAGACGCTGGTGATCCACCGCTCCCCGAACCAGACCCGGGGCCGTACTCCCTGCGCCTTGATCTCCTGCGGGCGGGTGTCCGTCGCCTGTTCGAAGAGCGGGATGCGGGTCTCGTGCGCCAGCTCCTTGCCGAACAGGAAGGGCGAGTTGGCCGCCAGTGCGACCTGGACTCCGGCGATCGCCTGCGCCGCGTTCCAGTAGTCGGCGAACTCCTCCGGTGACACCTGGAGATGGAACTGCGTGCTCGTGCACGCGGCCTCCGGCGTGATGGTGTCCGCGTAGGTCCGCAGCCGGTCGACTCCGGACACCTCGATGAGCAGATCCTCGCCGCGTGCCGCGAAGACCTGCTCGTTGATCAGCTGGTAGCGGGCGTTCTCCGACAGGGCGTTCGGGCCGACGTCCGACTCCCGCAGGGTGGGCAGGATGCCGATCATGATCAGATGGACGCCGACCGTCCTGGCGCGCTCGTCCGCGTGGTTCAGCGCCGCGCGGATCTCCTCCTCCCAGGCGTCGGGGCCACCCGCGGTGAGCCGCCGGGGCGGAATGTTGATCTCCAGGTTGAACCGGCCCAGCTCGGTGTCCCAGGCGGGATCCGCGATGGCGTCGAGCACGTCGGCGTTCCGCATCGTCGGCTCGGCATCGGCATCGGTCAGGTTCAGCTCGATCTCCAGGCCCACCTGAGGCCGCTCCGTGTCGAACCGTGACTCGCGCAGCATCTGTGCGAAGGCATCGAGACATTCCTGCATCTTGATCCGGTACCGGCGCCGGTCCTCGCGGGTGAAGACCAGTGCCGGAACGTCGCGTCCCATCGGCCCTCCCGGGTTGCCCCACGGATACCTCTGCCCTCCAGCGTCGCACCACCGGGCGGGTCTGACCATGCGGGACGGGGCTCCACGCCGTGACCGGGGCCGTCGGCCTGAGATCCGCCTCAGCTACCTCCAGGCCGAACGGCGGCGCCCTGCGGTCCCTGCGCGGCCCGGACGCCCCAGAACTCGACGAAGAGGAGGATCGGGCGGCGTCGGCGCGGTGAAGATCGTCCGGGAGCGCGAGCGGCTCAGGTGTGGGGGGTGCGGCGGCGGTCGGGGGAGAGGAGGTAGGCGATCGCCATGTCGCTGAGCTGGTCCGCGTACTGGCGCCCGGCCGTTTCGCCGATGCCGGAGTCCGGACGTAGAGAGTTGTGGAAGCAGGCGCCGAGGACGGCGCCGAGGGTCTGACCCCCGCGGCGCAGGCCTCCCACACGGGCAGCGCTGTCCAGCGCCATCTGCGGGTTCGAGCGCCGGATCCGGTCGGCGTAGCGGGCTGCCGTTTCGAGCAGGAGGCGGTGGATTTCGGTGATGGTGCGGGCCCCGCGGTCCAGTGCCTTGGTTCCCCGCGCGCGCAGCGGTTCGGGGAAGAGGGTGTCGCTGTCGGCGACGGACTGCAGCAGAGCGTGTGCGTAGGCGTCCATGACACCGGAGAGTGACGGCTCGGCCGCGTGCGGTCGCTCGGCCACTCCTGAGCGGCCCGCGCTGAGCGGACGGCCGGTTAGGCTCGCTTCGATATCGATCTTGCTGGGGTCTGAAAGGGTGGTGTCGATGACGACGTTCGACAAGTTCGAGCGGCTGCTGTGGGCGGGCCGGGGTGCCGCTTATGCCGGAAGCTTTGCCAAGCTGTGCGCCTATCCGGTGCCGCAGTTGCTCGATGCCGCCGGGGTAGGGCCGGGCGCCCGGGTGCTGGATGTGGGGACCGGCCCGGGGACGGTCGCTGCCGCCGCGTGCGCGCGCGGAGCGACGGTGACGGCCGTGGACGCGGAGCCGACCATGGTCGAACTGGCGATGCAGGCCGCCCCCGAGGCGGATGTGCGCGTGGCCGCTCTTCCTGAACTCCCCTTTGCTGACGGGGAGTTCGACGCCGTCGTGGCCAACTTCGTGCTGAACCACGTGGGCCGGCCCAAGGTGGTCCTGGCCGAGTTGCGCCGTGTTGTGAAGCCGAACGGCAGGGTCGCGCTGACCATATGGGCGATGCCGCCGGCCCAGGGACAGGCCTTGATCGCCCGAGCGATCGAAGCCGCGGGTGCGGTGCGTCCACCAGATCTGCCTGCGGGACTGGCCCCTGACGATGACTTTCCCCGTGACGAGGTCGGCCTGACTGGGCTGATGAACGCGGCAGGGCTGAGCGAGACGGAGTGCGAGACCTTGCGCTGGGGCCACCGTGCGACCGCCGACGAGTGGTGGCGCGGTCCTGCGAATGGCGTCGCGGCCGGCGGGCGGCTGGTGCAGAGCCAAACCCCTCAGCTCCGTGCCGAGATCAAGCGCCACTTCGATCTGTTCAGCTCCGAGTTTTCTGGTGAGGACGGTGTGCTGACCTTGCCGCATGCGGCGTTGCTCGCCCGCGCTCGTCGATAAGGCAATCTGCCGCTCCCGTGCAGCGCCCACGGAGGTCTGCTGCACAGGGAGCTCCCTTTGGCGCAAAAGGGGACGCCGGAGGACGCCCTCCGGCCCGCGGCGCCACGCCACACCTGGCCGTTCTGTCGACGCAGCGCCTTGATGGTGACCTCACCGGCCACAAGTAGCAGGACATTGCTCCGGCCGGCCGCACCGACCAGGTACCCGTCGTCCGCCGGGCCTCCATGAGCTCAAGGGTGTCTTCGGCCGGTGCCAGATGCCGTCTCCCTGTGGATCGCCTTGTATCGAGCATTTGACACAAGGTTCCGACCAGGGCATCTTGTACCCACTGCTTGATACAAGATTCTGGGGGGATCTCCGTATGCTCGACACCGTCCCGCTCCAGTCCCGGCTCCTCGACCACGCCGATCACTACGCCCGCTGGTCGGGTCTGGCCATCGGCATCGTGGTCGCACAGCAGTTGGTCACGATGGACAGCGACGACATCACGATGCCCCTCGTGTTCGCCATCACCGCTTTCGGTTTGTGCGCGGTGGGCGGTGTACTGCTCGGCGACGCCCTGACCCTGCGCCCCCAGGAAGCGGTACGCACCGCGAGTCTCGCCCCGCGCCTGGTCCGAGACCAAGTGCCGCCCCGTATGGCGCCCCTGCTTCTTCTGCAGGCGGCGTCCCTCGTCACCCTGCTGGTGCTCGGTGCGGTCACGGCCTCCTCCGACTTCGAGCGGCCAGGCAGAGCGGGGCGTGTCATCACCGTGACCTGCGAAGGGATGCGCACAGACCTGGGGCCGTGGCCCGGCCTGTACTACAGCGGCCCGATGGTCGCCGCCCTCGCGGTCGGAACCCCCGTCTGCGTCTGGGCCCTGCGCCGGATCGCTCACGGCCCGGGCGACGACCGGCAGCGCCGCGACCGGGCGTGGGCGATCACTGGGGCCTGGGGGCTGCTGGTGTCGAGCCAAGTGCTGCTCGTCGTGTTGATGGTCTTCGTCGCACTCACGGACAAGGCCTGCGCCGGCCCGCTGGGCGCCGCCACCATCGTGGCGATCTGTCCTCTGGGCCTGCTGAGCATGTTCACCTTCGGATGGTCCCTGGTCACCGTGGTGGCACCCCGGGCGGTCGACGACGAGGCGGCCGGCGACGGGACTTTCGACGATGAGTGACCCCGCCGTCCGCGTCGACACCACCAGCCAGGTACCGCCGTACGAGCAGATCCGCGCCCAACTGGCCGCACTGATCCGCACCGGCCGGCTGGCCGAGGGCGAGCGCCTGCCGACGGTGCGCCAGCTCGCCGCTGACCTCGGTCTGGCGCCGGGCACCGTGGCCCGCGCCTACCGCGAGCTGGAGACCACCGAGCTGATCCGCACCCGCCGTGGCGCGGGTACCCGGGTAGCGGCGCTCCCCGCCGAATCGCACGCGCACGATGCCGACCAACTCGCGACCCTGGTACGGGACTTCACGTCCGCCGCCCGAGCGCTCGGCGCCGACACCGAGGACATCCTGACCGCCGTCCGCGAGGCCCTGGCCCCGGGACCCGCCTCCTCCGTGGCCGCCGCCGACAGTGGAGCAGGTGGCCCCAGGACGTCAGGCGTCTTCATCGTCGAGGGTGACCCGAGCGACCACATCGAGGGCGACGCCATCACGACGAACTCACGGCGGCCGTCCCAGAGCTAGGCCGACCGCGTCATCACGGCGGGCGCACGTCGCTGCCGCACGCTGCGGGGCGGGCCGGCCGGCGCAGCGTCAGCGCTCCTCGTGGCCGCCGCGGTTCCGCTGCGAAGGTCACCTTTTCCTGGCGCCACCGTCGCCGGCCCCACCCGAGCGGGCGGGTAGTGAGCCGGGTACGGGGAACAAGGGCGCCGTCGCCACGGCCGGCAAGGGCGCCCCGGTGATCGTGACACCTCCGGCGGGCCGCATACTCGTTGCTCGCCCGTCCGTGCCGTGAACCGGGACGGGTGCACCGAGGGCACGAACTGGAAGGACTGATGGGGGACATGAAGGTCGCGAACGAACCGGTCATACCGGCAGAGGTGGAAAGTCCCGCTCTACGGGCCCATCCGACCGGACGCGTCGCGCTGTGGCTGCTGCGCCACCGGGTACATCCCGTCGGGCCAGCAGCAGGCGAGGGACACACCGAGCAGCACGCCTGGTGGAAGGTAATGTGCCTGACAGGGGTCGACTACTTCTCCAGCCTGGCCTACGTCCCGGCGATCGCCGCCCTCGCGGCCGGAGCGGTCTCGCCCTTGGCCACGCTGTTGATCGTGGCGCTGACCCTGGTGGGGATGCTGCCGATGTACCGCCGGGTGACTCATGAGAGCCCCAACGGAGCGGGGTCTGTGGCGATGCTGGAGGATCTGCTGCCGTTCTGGCGGGGCAAGCTGTTCGTCCTGGTCCTGCTCGGATTTGTCGCCACTTCGTGGATCATCACGATCACGTTGTCGACGGCGGACGCCTCCGTGCATGTGGTGGAAAACCCCTACTTCCCGCATGCGCTGCACGGCCACGAGGTTGCTCTCACCGTGGCGCTGCTGGTGGTACTCGGTGGAGTGTTCCTGCTCGGGTTCAGCGAAGCGGTCAAGGTGGCCATCCCCCTGGTCGTGGCCTTCCTGGCGCTCAATGCTGCGGTCATCGGCGTTGGTCTGGTGGACGTCTTCACCACGCCGGGCGCGTTCTCGGCGTGGACGGACGCCCTCGGTGACGGCGGAGGCGGTCTCGGAGATCTGGCGGGGCCCGCACTCCTCGCGTTTCCCCTGCTGGTGCTGGGTCTCTCCGGTTTCGAGACGGGCGTGAGCATGATGCCTCTCATCTCCGCGAAAGGCAGCGATCCCGAGGAGCAGAAGCAGGCACGGATCCGCAACACCCGGCGGCTGTTGACCACCGCCGCGCTCGTCATGAGCGTCTACCTGCTGGCCGCGAGTTTCGTGACCACCGTCCTCATCCCGCACAAGGAGTTCGAGTCCGGCGGCCAGGCGAACGGCCGGGCGCTGGCCTGGCTGGCGCACGAGAAGGTCGGCGAAGTGTTCGGCACCGCCTACGACATCAGCACCATACTGATCCTGTGGTTCGCGGGGGCGTCCGCGATGGCAGGTCTGATCAACATCGTGCCCAGATATCTGCCCGACTACGGCATGGCCCCGGAATGGGGACGCGCGGTACGTCCCGTCGTGATCGTCTACACCGCTCTCTGCATCATCATCACCATCGCGTTCGGTGCCGATGTCGACGCACAGGCCGGCGCCTACGCCACCGGCATCCTGGCAATGATGGTCTCCGGAGCGTTCGCCGTCACGGTTTCGGCCGTCCGCCGTCGCCGACGCGTGGCCGGTACAGGATTCGCGCTACTCACCGCCGTCTTGTTCTACGCGCTGATGGCCAACATCGTCGACAAGCCCGACGGCATCACCATCTCGGGCATGTTCATCGTCGGCATCATCGCCGTGTCGCTGATCTCCCGCGTCTCACGTACCACTGAACTGCGCGCCGACCGGATCGTGTTCGACGACGAAGCCCGCCGGTTCATCACAGACACCCTCGCGCACGACAACGCCATCAACATCATCGCCAACCGACGAGAGACCGGCGACAGCGCCGAGTACGCCCACAAAGAGCGGGAGCAGCGCGGCACCAACCCCGTGCCGGGCCCTGCCGACGTGCTGTTCCTGGAAATCGACGTGGTCGATCCGTCCGACTTCAGTGACACCCTCAGCGTCCGGGGTGTCGAGGTGGACGGATACCGAATCCTGCGTGCCGAGGCGCCGGCCGCTCCGAACGCCATTGCGGCGATCCTGCTCGCCCTGCGCAACGCGACAGGGGTTCAGCCGCACTGCTACTTCGCGTGGGCCGAAGGAAGTCCCTTGCGGCACATGTTCCGTTACTTCCTCCTGGGCCGCGGCGACACCGCTCCCGTCACCCGCGAAATCATCCGCAGCAACGAACGCGACCCCGACCGCCGCCCCGGGATCCACGTCGGCGGCTGAGCTCTGGGCCGTACTCCGTGATGCGGACCGGCCAGACCGGTTCCGCATTCACGCCGGGGAGCGTCAGCCCGCTGTTGATCGGCCAGGGCGTGCGGGTCAGCCGCCCTGGCCGGCGTTGCCCACCGGGCCGACCTTCACCGGGGAGCCGGTGCCTTCCGTGACGGGCAGCGTGGCGGCGCCCGGCCAGTCGAGGGTGACCGTCTTCGTCTCGTCCGGCGGGGTCACCAGCAGGCCCGTGACGCGGATGCCCGAGCCGCCCGACTTGTTGATCGGGTAGTTGATGCCGAAGGCCGTCGACTGCCCGTTCTTGAGGACGGCCGGGTTGGCCCGCTCACCCGTGCGCTTCGCGGACAACGACCCCGCGCTGGTCTTCAGGTCGACGCCCGCGTAGCCCGAGATCGCGCAGTCCCGCCCTCCACCGTTCTTGAACTGCACCGTGACGGTACCGTCGGGGTCGCCTTCGATGGTGTTGTCCCTCGCCGTGATCTCCAGCTCGTCGGTGCGGCACTTGCCGACCTTGCCGTTCCCGTTGGAGCCGGTCCCGGCGGTCGTGCCCTGACCGCCGGAGCCCTTCCCGGCTGAGCCCGTTCCTGTGGCGTCTTTCCCGCCGCCCTGATCCGAACTGCCCGAGCCCGAACCGTCGCCCGGTGAAGACGCAGTGGGCGCGGACGACGGTGCGCTCTGTCCCGTACCGTCGTCGCCGTTCTGGCAGGCCGTGAGCGAGAGACCCGCGGCAACGGCCAGGGCGGCGAAGGTGAGCTTGTGAACGCGCATCGTTTCTTCCTCAGTTTCGGTTGGGGTGCCGGCTGCTCGGTTCGAGCGAGTCCTTCTGATCACCAAGAGCCGCCTGGCCCGGCGATGCGTTCCGCCCAACCAGCCCGTAGTACATCCCTGTTACACGCACAGTCAGACACACCGCGCAGCACGACCAGGAACGCCCCACCCGAACGTGCCCCCCGAACCCATCGTCCGGCACCCTTCTCCACCGCCGTCCGGCGCGGGAAACGGGGCCGAACACGGCTCGCCACACCGCGCCGCGGCACGCCTCCGACGGGCCAGGACGGCAGTTCCCGCCACCGTTCCCGCACCTGCCGGCGCAGCCACCCGCTGGGACAGACCCGTAACCCGGCGGACCTTGACCCCGACCCGATCTCGGGACGGCCCGCTTGGTGAGCGTGAGGTCCTGGATCCGGCGCAACAGCTCAAGGCGGCAGTACGCGGGCGGATCGGTGCCGACGGATGCCGCCTCGGGCCGCCCGCGGTGCCGCACGACCCGGCCACGCCGGGGACCCGGCCTCCCTCGCGCGCGGAATGCGGGCGGCATCGAACGCCGGGGGAGTGACCGGGTGGCCCGAACGCTGTTCGGAGCGCGTGACGCGGCACACATGTCCCTGCGGGGCAGCCCGCTTACCAGCGACTTCGCCCTGTTCACGTGTGGTGACCGACTGTTAGAACGCTCAATTCCGCATTTAGTACCCGGGGTTACATCTGTGGGGCCGGTCGGACTTGCTAGTGTGTTACTCGTTGGTAGCAATCCGTAGGGGGCCACCGGGAGCCGGCGCGTGTATCGCCGCCGCTTTCCGGGCGGATTGGTCGAGAAGGACGTTCTGGCAAGGGGGCCAGGCGGACCCGGCATCTGCGCGTACCTATGACGCGGCCTCTGAACTCCAGTCTTCTCGCTCACTCATCCGAACAGGTGAGACTCCTCTTATGGCTCGTTCCCTGGTCGATCTGCTGACCACGCACGCCTCCCGACAGCCCGACCGGACTGCCTACCGGTACCTCGTCACGGGTGACTGCGACGGAGAGATCCAGGACATCTCCTACGCGCGGCTCGCCGAGCGGTCGCGCGCCGTCGCCGCCTGGCTGCAGGAGCGCGGCCTGGCCGGTTCCCGCGCCATGCTGCTGTATCCGCCCGGCATCGAGTTCATCTGCGGTTACCTCGGCTGCCTTTCGGCCGGGGTCGTCGCCGTGCCCGGCCTGCCCCCGCAGGGGCGGTCGCAGAACCACCGCGCCCTGCTCCGGATGAAGCGCCTGATCGCCGACGCGGACGCCAAGGTGATCCTGGGCGGCCGCGAGGTGATCGCGGCCCTCGCCACCATGTCGGAACACCTGCCCGAACTGGCCGAGATCACCTGCGTCGCCACCGAGGACATCCCCGACGAGGCGGCCGGTTCCTGGCGCGAACCCGACCTGACCGCCGACTCGGTCGCCTTCCTCCAGTACACGTCCGGGTCCACCTCCGCCCCGCGCGGAGTGATGGTGACCCACGGGAATCTGCTGGACAACGAGCGGGTCATCACGGAGCGCATGGGTCACACTCCCGACGTGATCGAGGAGTACGGCCATGAACTCTTCGTCAGCTGGCTGCCCGTCTACCACGACATGGGCCTCATCGGCCCGGTCCTGAACGCGACCTACCTCGGCGTGACCGCCACTCTCTTCTCCCCGCTGCACTTCCTGCAGAGGCCCGAGCGCTGGCTGACCGCCATCAGCCGGTACCAACCACACACCAGCGGCGGCCCCAACTTCGCCTACGAGCTGTGCCTGAAGAACGCCACGCCGGACCTTCTCGACGGCCTCGACCTGAGCCGGTGGAAGGTCGCCTTCAACGGCGCCGAACCGGTGCGGGCCGCGACCCTGCGCCGGTTCACCGAGACCTTCGGCGCGGCCGGCTTCCGCCGTGAGGCCCTGTATCCGTGCTACGGCCTGGCCGAGGCCACGCTGATCGTCACCGGCGGCTCGGTGGAGGCCCCGCCCACCCTGGCCACCGCCACAGTCACCGCCGCTGCCACCGACGGGGCCGGGGCCGAGACCGGGCCGCACGCCGGCGCGGCGGACGCCAGGTCGGCGGACTCCAGGTCGACGGACGCGGCAGCGGTCGGCTCCGGACGGCCCGGCCCCGGCATCACCGTGGTGATCGCCGACCCCGAACGGCAGGAGGAGCTCCCCGAGGGCGAGGTCGGCGAGATCTGGGTCTCCGGCGGGAGTGTCGCCAAGGGCTACTGGCGCAACGCGCTCGCCACCCGGCAGACCTTCCGGGCCACCCTCAAGGGTCGCGAGGGCCGTTTCCTGCGCACAGGCGACCTAGGGTTCCTGCGGGACGGCGAACTCTTCGTCACCGGCCGCCTCAAGGACCTGATGGTCATCGACGGACGCAACCACTACCCGCAGGACCTGGAACTGTCCGCCGAGATGTCCCACTGGGCGCTGCGGCCCGGCTGTACTGCCGCCTTCTCCGTGGACGGCGGAAGGGAGGGTGAGCAGCCCGTCGTCGTCGCCGAGACGGCTCCGGAGGCGGCGGGCGAGTCCGAGAAGATCATCGATCTGATCCGCGGCGCGATCGGCGAGGCACACGGCCTGCCGGTGCGCGACGTCGTGCTCGTCCACCCCGGCACCATCCCCAAGACGTCCAGCGGGAAGATCCAGCGCCGTGCCTCCCGGGCGGCGTATCTCGACGGCACTCTCTCCCTGGTCGGCGGGCCCGCGACGAGATGACCTCCCCCGCCGGCGGCGTGCCCGCGCGCCGTCGGCGGCTCAACGGCGGCCTCGGGTAGGTCTGTTGCTCGGGCGCAGGTCGCCGGTACGTCGGCCGCGCGTCGGCGCCATGGAGGTCGTACCGCGCTCGTCCAGCCACCGGAATCCGTCGTACGCCCCCCAATTCACCGTCTGCCGTCTGCCGTCTGCCGTGCGTCGGCGGCATCAGTCGTACGCCGTGCGCACCCGTCGCGTCGGCCGTCCGGAATCCACCTGAGCCCAAGTTCACGAGGACACCAGCCCAGATGCCTGCGAACGAGTCCCCGAAGCAGTTCCCCGAGACGTCCCCGACGACCTCCGAGGGGGTGCGGGCCTGGTTGACGTCGGCCGTCGCCGAAGTGGCCGGGCTCGCCCCGTCAGCCGTCGCGCCGGAGCGCCCGATCGCCGAATTCGGTCTGGGATCACGGCAGTTGGTGACGTTGGCCGTGGGCCTGTCCGAGTGGACCGGCCGGCCCGTTGAGCCGTCCCTCGTCTTCAACCACCCCACGATCGCGGGGATCGCCGAGGCCGTCTTCGACGAACAGCCCCTGGGTACCGCCGATCCGGCGCCGGCCTCCGCGCCCGCCGGACCGTCCGTACGGAGGGACGACGACATCGCGATCATCTCCATGGCCTGCCGGTTCCCCGGAGGCGTCGACGCCCCCGAGGCCCTCTGGCGGCTGCTGGCCGCGGGCGAGGACGCCGTCGGCGAGGTGCCCGCGGGCCGCTGGGACACCCAGGGGCTCTACGACCCCGACCCGGAGGCCACCGGCAAGGCGTACACCCTGCGCGGCGGCTTCCTGACCGGCATCGACCGTTTCGACGCGGCCTTCTTCGGGATCTCGCCGCGCGAGGCCGCGGCCATGGACCCGCAGCAGCGGCTGCTGCTGCAGACCGGCTGGGAGGCGATCGAGCGCGCCGGGATCGTCCCGGAGACGCTGAACGGCAGCTCGACGGGCGTCTACGTCGGCCTGTACGACAGCGGATACCTCGCCTCGGCCCCGCTGGACCGGCTCGACGGGCACGTCGGCACGGGCTCGGCGTCCAGCGTGGCGTCCGGGCGCATCGCCTACACCCTCGGACTCCAGGGGCCGGCCGTCACGGTCGACACCGCCTGCTCCTCCTCACTCGTGGCCCTGCACCTGGCCGCGCGGGCACTGGCAGGCGGCGAGTGCGACCTCGCGCTGGCCGGTGGCGCGACGCTCCTCGTGACACCGCGCGGGCACGTCGAGTTCAGCAGGCTGCGCGGGCTGTCGCCGTCCGGGCGCTGCAGCCCGTTCTCCACCGAGGCGGACGGGGTGGTGTGGGCCGAGGGATGCGGACTGGTGCTGCTCAAGCGGCTCGCGGACGCGCGCCGGGACGGCGACCGGGTCCTCGCGGTCGTCAAGGGGTCGGCGATCAACCAGGACGGCCGCAGTCAGGGCCTGAGCGCGCCGAACGGTCCGGCACAGGAACGGGTGCTGCGCGCCGCCCTCGACGACGCCGGGCTCCGGCCGGACGACCTGGACTACGTCGAGGCACACGGCACGGGCACCCCGCTCGGCGACCCCATCGAGGGCCGGGCGCTCGCGTCGGTCTTCGGACCGGGACGCCCGGCGGCCCGGCCCCTGGGCGTCGGCTCCCTGAAGTCCAACATCGGTCACACACAGGCCGCGGCGGGCATCGGCGGCGTCATCAAGACGATCCTGTCCCTCGGCCACGAACGGCTCCCGGCGTCCCTGCACGCCGAGACCCCGACCGAGCACGTCGACTGGGCGGACGGCGGCCTGCGCGTGCACAGCGGCGCCGAGGCGTGGCCACGGCGCGGCGACCGGGTGCGGCGGGCCGGGGTGAGCGCGTTCGGGATCAGCGGCACCAACGCGCATGTGGTGCTGGAGGAGTCACCGGAGGACCTGACACGACCGGCCGCGACACCGACACCGACATCGGCCCCGACACCGGTCGCCACACCGACACCGACGTCGACGTCGGCCCCCGCTCCCGCTCCGGCGCCCGCCCGGCGCCCCCGTACCGGGGAGCCCGCCCTCTACCCGCTGTCCGCCCGCACCCTCCCGGCCCTCCGGGGACAGGCGGCCCGGCTGCTCGACATGCTCGCCGCGCAACCGGCACCGGCACTGCCCGACGTGGCGGCAACGCTGACCCACCACCGCACCCACTTCGAGCACCGCGCCGTCGTCCGGGCGGGCGACCACGACGAACTGCTCACCGCGCTCCGCGGCCTCGCCGAGGGGAATCCGGACCCCGATCTGGTCGTGGGCCCGCAACAGACCCTCCCCCCGGGAAAGTTGGCGTTCGTCTTCCCCGGCCAGGGTGCCCAGTGGTCCGGCATGGCCCGCGAACTCCTCGACCGGTCACCGGTGTTCGCCGACGAACTCGACCGCTGCGACGCCGCGCTGCGCCCGTTCACCGTCTGGTCGGTGGCGGCCGTCCTGCGCGGCGACGAGGACGCCCCCTCCCTGGACCGGGTGGACGTCGTCCAGCCCGTCCTGTTCGCCGTGATGGTCTCCCTGGCCGCGCTGTGGCGGGCCCGCGGCGTACGGCCGGACGCGGTGATCGGACACAGTCAGGGCGAGGTCGCCGCGGCCTGCGTCGCCGGGGCGCTGAGCCTCAACGACGCCGCGGCGGTGGTCGCCCTGCGCAGCCAGGCCCTGACGGAGGTGTCAGGCACCGGGACCATGGCCGTCGTCGCCCTGCCGCACACCGAGGTCGAGGCGCGCCTCGCCGACCTCGGGGGCCGGGTGTCCGTCGCCGCCGTCAACAGCGGCCGCTCGACCGTGATCGCGGGTGACGTGGAGCCGCTCGACGCGCTGCTCGCCGACCTCGACCGGGAGCAGGTGTTCGTCCGCCGCCTCGACGTCGACTACGCCTCCCACAGCGCCCGGGTCGAGCCACTGCGCGCGACGATCCTCGACGAACTCGACGGCGTCACCACCTCCCCGACCACCGTCGCCTGGTACTCCACGGTCACCGGCGAGCCGGTCACGCAGGAGCTGGAGGCCGACTACTGGTACACGAACCTGCGTGAACCCGTGCGCTTCGCGCCCACCGTGGAACGCATGGCGGCCGACGGCTACCGCCACTTCGTCGAACTCAGCCCGCACCCCTCCCTCGTCACCGCCGTGCGCACGGTCGCCGAGGACGGCGGTCACGAGGACCTGGTCGCCGTCGGATCGCTGCGCCGCGACGAGGACGGGCCCGCCTGTCTGGACCGGGCGGCCGCCGAACTCCACGTCCACGGACGGCGGATCGAATGGCGCCGCGTCGTTCCCGACGCGCAGACGGCCGACCTGCCCACGTACGCCTGGGATCCGCAGTCCTACTGGATCGAGCCCGAACCCGGGTCCGGGGCCGTGGTCTCCGGTCTCTTCGACCGCGCCGCGCACCCGTTGCTGGGCGTTCAGCTGCAGTCGGCGGACGAGACCCGCTGGACCTTCCGCAACGAATGGTCCCCGGCCACCGCCGACTGGCTGCCCGACCACGCCGTGTTCGGGCGGACCGTGGTGTCGGGCACGACCGTGATGGAGCTGTGCCGTGCCGCGCTCGCCGTGGCCCGCCCGGACGTTCCCGGCGACGTGACCGATCTGCTCCTGCTCGCGCCCCTCGTGCTGCCGGAGACCGGCACGGTCGAGGTGTCGGTCGAAGTGGTCACCACCGGATCCGCGCCCGAGGTCACCGTGCACAGCCGCCCGCGCGGCCAAGAGGCCCGGGACTGGACCCTGCACGCCACCGCGTCGGCGGCCGCCCCCGCCCCGGTGACGGCTGCGCGGCCGCCGGTGTGGCCGGAGCCCGCAGAGTCCGTCTGGAGCGCGGACGCCTACGAACGGCTGGCCGCGCTCGGTCTCGGCTACGGTCCCTCATTCCAGGGCGTCCGGTCGGCGGTCACGACCACCGCCGACGGCGAGCTGCTGGCCCGGCTGTCGCTGCCGGCCGTGGCCCGGGATGCCACCGATCCCTACCCCGTCCACCCGGCGCTGCTGGACGCCGCGCTGCACGTGGCCGCCGCGCTGGACGCGTCCGAGGGCCGGGTGCTGCTGCCGGTCGCGGTGGGCCGCTGCGTCCTGCCGCCCGGCGGCGCGAGCGACCTCACGGCGCTGGTGCGGCGGTCCGGCGGCTCGGGGACGGACCTCGCCCTCGACGTGACGCTGTGGGACACCGACGGCCTCCCGGCCGGCCGGCTGGAGGACGTACGGCTGCGGGCCGCCGACCCGACGGACCTGAACGGCGCCTCGGAGAACGGCCGCCACCTGTACGAAGTGGCGTGGACGGCCGTGACCGAACAGCCCGCAGCGGTACCCGGCGCCGCGTGGGCCGTCCACGGCGACCGCTCGGACGCGGAGGTCGCGGTCGCCCTGCGCGGCCTGGCGGAGGCAGGCGTCCAGGTGCGCGAGACGGGCGCCGACAGCGTCGTACGATTCTGGCCGCGTCCGGCGGCCGATGCCGAACCGGCCGCTGCGGCTCAGGAGTTGGCCGCCGTGGCGCTGGCCGAACTGCGCGCCCTGATCGCGCTTGCGGACGACCGGCCGCCCGCCCGGACCGTCTGGGTGACCCGCGGCGCGGTCGCGACGGGTGCCGGGGACACCGTGCCCGGCCTGGCCCAATCGGTCCTGTGGGGCCTCGCCCGCAGCGCCCGGGCCGAACACCCGCACCTCGGGCTGACCCTGCTCGACCTCGGGGGCTCCGATCCCGCCGACGTCCTGCCGACGGCCGTCGCCCATGCCGACGAGCCCGAACTCGCCTTCCGGGACGGCTCCTTGCTCGTTCCGCGGCTGGTGCGTGCCCGCGCGGCCGACGCGCTGCGCATCCCGGCCGGTGACTGCTACGAACTGGCCGGTCCCGAGACCGACCCGACCCTGCGCGCGGCGGCGTCCCCGGCCCTGCCCCCGGGCCGGGTGAGGATTCAGGTGCACGCCGTGGCGGTTCCCGGGACCGGCGGGGAGCGGCCGCGTACCGCCTGCGCCGGTGTGGTCACCGAGACCGCCGCCGACGTGACGGACCTGAGCCCCGGCCTGCGGGTCGTCGCCCTCGCCGACACCCCGCCCGGCTCCATGGCGATCGCCGACGCACGGCTGGTCGCGGTGCTCCCGGACGACGTGCCGTTCACCACCGCGGCCGCCCTGCCCCTCGCGCCCGACGGCGCCACAGGCATCGAAGAGGCGGCCCGGACGCTGCACGAGACCGTCGCCGGCCAGGCGCGTCCGGCCCGCCCGCAGGTCCTGCCCGTCACCGCCGCACGTGAGGCGATACGGCGGGGCAGGGCGTCGAGCGCCCCTGTCGTCCTCGACCTCGTCGGCCGCGCCGCCCTGGCGCCCACCGATGGCACGGTGCTGATCACCGGTGGGCTCGGCGCCGTCGGCCGGCACATCGCCCGGCTTCTCGCCGAACACGGCGTCCCCCGGCTTCTTCTGACCTCACGTCAAGGTGCGGCGGATCCACGGGCCGCCCAGGTCACCGACGAACTGACCGCGCTCGGAACCGAGGTCGAGATCGCGGCGTGCGACATCGCGGACGCGACCGCCCTGGCCGGCGTACTCGCCGGTGTCGGCGACGAGTTGCCGCTGCGCGGTGTCGTGCACTGCGCCGGAATCCTGGACGACGGGGTGATCGCCGACCTGACGCCCGAACGCCTCGCGCGGGTGCTGCGCCCCAAGGTGGACGGCGCCACCCATCTGCACCGCCTCACCGCCGACACACCGCTCGACCTGTTCCTGCTGATCTCCTCGGCGGCCGGAGTGCTCGGCAACCCGGGCCAGGGCAACTACGCGGCGGCCAACGTCTTCCTCGACCAACTGGCCCACCACCGGCGTGCATTGGGCCTGCCCGCAGTCTCCGTCTCCTTCGGCGCCTGGGCGGGCGAAGGTCTCGCCGCCGAACACGCCGACCTGGACCGGATGGCCCGGCTCGGCCACCGCGCCCTCAACCCCGACCAGGGCCGCGAACTCGTCGAACTCGCCCTGCGCCGGGGCACACCGCACCTGATCGCCTGGTCCCTGGACCTGCCTCGCCTGCGCGAGACCACGGCTGCCACGGACGACGGTACGGCGGCCCTGTGGCGCTCGCTGCTGCCCGCGTCCCGCACCGGCCAGGACGGCGGTTCCGCGCTGGCGGACCGGCTGGCCCGGCTCCCGGAGGCCGACCGCGCCGCACGTGTCCTGGCCCTGGTCCGTGAGGAGGCGTCCCGCGCACTCGGCCTGCGCTCGGCGGAGTCCGTCCGTCCCGATCAGCCGCTGCGTGAGCTGGGCATGGACTCGGTGACGGCGGTGGAGCTCCGCAACCGCATCGGCACCCGGATCGGCACCCGGCTCCCCGCCACCCTGCTCTTCGACCACCCCACCGCGGCCCGGCTCTCCGCCCACCTGCTGGCCACCGCACTCGACACGGACGGCCGCACCACCCGGCGCGGCGCCCCCGATCCGCGGTCCCCCCGCAGCCCGGCGCCGGCGTCGGACGAGCCGCTGGCCCTGGTGGCCATGGCCTGCCGTCTGCCCGGCGGCGTGAGCGACCCCGAGGGCCTCTGGCATCTCGTCGCCGAGGGCCGCGACGCGGTGGGCCCGTTCCCGGCGGACCGCTGGGACGTGGAGTCGCTGCACGACCCCGACCCGGAGGCCCTGGGCACGTCGTACGCCAAGGAAGGCGGCTTCCTCGACGACCTGGAGTCCTTCGACGCGGGCTTCTTCGGCATCACCGCGAAGGAAGCGGCGGCCATGGACCCGCAGCAGCGGATGCTGCTGGAGACCGCGTGGGAGGCACTGGAACGCGCCGGGATCGTGCCGGCCGAGCTGGCGGGCAGCAGCACCGGTGTGTACGTCGGCATGTTCGGCAGCGACTACCTCGCCGGCTCCCGGCTCGACGAGCTGGACGGGTACGTCGGCACGGGATCGGCGCCGAGCGTGGCCTCGGGCCGCCTCGCGTACACGCTGGGCCTGACCGGACCGGCGCTGACGGTGGACACCGCGTGCTCGTCGTCCCTGGTGGCGCTGCACCTGGCCGCGCAGGCGCTGCGGTCGGGCGAGTGCGACCTGGCGCTCGCCGGCGGGGTGACGCTCATGGTGACGCCGGGAACCTTCGTCGAGTTCAGCCGTCTGCGGGGGCTGTCCCCGACCGGCCGCTGCCGCTCCTTCTCCGACGACGCCGACGGTGCCATCTGGGCCGAGGGCGCGGGCATGGTCGTACTGAAGCGGCTCGGCGACGCGCGGCGCGACGGCGACGAGGTGCTGGCCGTGTTGCGCGGTACGGCCGTCAACCAGGACGGCCGCAGCCAGGGCCTCTCCGCGCCGAACGGTCCGGCCCAGGAACAGGTGATCCGGCGGGCGTTGGAGCTGTCCGGGCTCGAACCCGCCGACATCGACTACGTCGAGGCGCACGGCACCGGCACCACCCTCGGCGACCCGATCGAGGCGAACGCCCTCGGCGGGGTCTTCGGCACCTCGCGGCCTCCGGGCCGCCCCCTGTATCTCGGCTCCCTCAAATCCAACATCGGTCACGCGCAGGCAGCTTCGGGCGTAGCCGGTCTGATCAAGGTCGTGCAGTCCCTGCGGCACCGGTCCCTGCCGCGCACCCTGCACGCGGGAACGCCCAGTCGCCATGTCGACTGGGACGACAGCGGGTTGCACCTGCTGCGGGAGACGGTCGCCTGGCCGTCGTCGGGTGAACGCGTACGGCGGGCCGGTGTGAGCGCCTTCGGGATCAGCGGAACCAACGCGCACCTGATCGTGGAGGAGGCCGAGCCGGCCGAGATCCTGCCGCGGGACGAAACCGCCCCGGGCACAAGGCTGTTCGCGCTGTCCGGGCGCGGTGAGGCAGCCGTGCGGGGGCAGGCCGCACGGCTGGCCCGGTACCTGGACGAGGATGTCGCCCTGCCCGACGTCGCCCACACCCTGGCGCGCCACCGCAGCCACTTCGAACGGCGAGCGGGGATCGTGGCCGGAGACCGGGACGAACTGCGCTCACGGCTCGACGCGTTGGCGACCGGACGGACGCCGCTGGCACCGCCCCGTGCGGAGCAGACGGGCAAGGTGGCCTTCGTCTTCGCCGGGCACGGCGGCCAGTGGCCGGGCATGGGCGCGGAGTTGGCGGCCGAGTCGGAGGCCTTCCGCGAGGAGCTGGCCCGTATCGACGAGGCGGTGCACCGACAGGTGGACTGGTCGGTGCTCAACGTCCTATCGGCACCCGAGGAGTTCGCCCCGTTCGACCGCACCGAGTACCTGCAGCCGGTGCTGTTCGCGGTCAACGCGGCCCTGGCCGCCGCCTGGCGTGCGCTCGGCGTCCGCCCGGACGCCGTGATCGGGCACAGCCTGGGCGAGATCGCCGCCGCGTACAGTGCGGGCGCCCTCACCCTGGACGACGCCGTCTCCGTGGTCACCGGGCGCGCCCGAGCGGTCGCCCCACTGGTCGGACAGGGCGGCATGCTGGCCCTGGAACTGCCGCGCACGGAGGCCGAGAAGCTGCTCGCGCCCCACCCGGACCGACTGTTCGTCGCGGCGGTCAACAGCCCGCACTCCACGGCCGTCTCCGGCGACACCGGAGCGCTGGCCGAACTGCGCGGGCACCTCGAAGCGCGGGGAATCCCGGTACGGCGGCTGTCGACGCCGTTCGCCTCCCACACCCCCTTGATGGACCCGGTCCGCGCGGATCTGCTGGACCGGCTCTCGGGCATCCGGGGCACGCGTACGACGACCCCGCTGTACTCGACGGTGCTGGCCGAACCGGTGCCCGGAGACCGGCTGGACGCCGACCACTGGTACGCGAACCTCGGGCGCCCCGTCCGTTTCGCGGACACGATCCGGCGGATGCTGGACGACGGCTACCGCTACTTCGTCGAGCTGAGCCCGCACCCCTCGCTCACCGCGTCGGTCGAGGCGGTGGCGGCCGAGGCGGGGATCGACGCGGTCGCGGTCGGCTCGCTGAGCCGTGGGCGGGACGGACGGGGTGTTCTGCTGGGCCGGCTGGGGGAGTTGTACGAGGCCGGGCACACGCCCGACTGGCCGGTGCTGCTCCCGCAGGGGCGCCGGATCGACCTGCCCACGTACGCCTTCGCCCGCGAACGCCACTGGCGCGCACCCGCCCCGGCCACCGGGACGGCCGGGGGTTCACCGCTCCTCGGCACGCATGTCGAGGCCAGCGACACACCCGGCCGGCACATCTTCCAGAGCGACATCGACCTGCGCGACAGCCGCTTCGCCTACCTCGCCGACCACCGGGTCACCGGCGAGGTCTGGCTGCCCGGCGCCGCCTTCCTCGACCTGGCACTGGAGGCCGCGTCAGCACTGCGGGACGGCGGCCAGGTACGACTGGCCGACGTGAGGTTCGTGCGGCCCCTGGCTCTCGACGCGGACAGGCCCGTACGGCTGCAACTGGTTCTGCAGCCCGCCGGGGAGGACGGTTCACGGGACTTCACCATCGCCTCGGCGACCACTGGAGAGCGGCGCGCACCGTGGGAGCGGCACGTCAGCGGACGGGTCGTCGACAGCGCCGCCGAACCCGAGCCCGCCGCGCCCGACGCGGGCGAGGAGCCCGCCGCGCTCCGCGAGCGGTGCGACGAAGAGGCCGACCTGCCCGCCGTCTACGCGGGGCTCACGGCCCTCGGCATCGACTACGGCCCCGCCTTCCGGGTCCTGGACCAGGGCCACCGCACGGACACCGCGGCGGTCGGCCGACTCACCCGGCAGCCCGCCGCCGGTCATCTGCTGCACCCCGCGGTCCTCGACGCCGCCTTCCACACGGCGGCCCTGCCCGCCGACGCGCCCGCGGGCCGGGCCTTCGTGCCCGCCGGTGTCGGACGGCTGCGCTTCACCGGCCTGCGCTCCGCGCCCGCGTGGGCGACCTGCCGACTGCGCTCCGTGGACGGCGACACCGCACTCCTGGATCTGCGGCTCTGGGACGAGAAGGAGCAACTGCTCCTGGAGGCGACGGAGTTCGAACTCGCCGCGCTCTCGCCGCTGGACGGCGCGCTCTTCGAGACGCGCTGGCAGCCGCGCCCGGCGGCACAGAAGCAGCCCGTCGACGGCAGCTGGCTCGTGCTGGCCGACGAGACCGGGATGGCCGACGCGCTCGGAGAGCGGTTGGCCTCCGCCGCCGTGCCGCATGTGATCGTGCGCAGGGGCCCGGCGTTCGGCGCCGAGGGCCCCGGCCGCTACGTCCTCGATCCGGCCGATCCACGGCAGTTGACGCGTCTTCTCGACGAGGCCTTCGCCGACGGGCCGCCGGAGCGGGTGGTGCAGCTGTCCGCACTCGACGCGCCGGCCGTCGAGGACGCCGCCACGGCCGAAGAGGCCGCGCGGTACTGCTGCTTGAGCACCCTGCACCTGGTACGGGCGCTCGCCGACCGTCCCCGCGGCCGCGCCCCGCGCCTGTTCGTGGTCGTACGGGGCAGCCAGGCCGCAAGTGACAGCACCCAGGTGACGAACCCTCAGCAGGCCCTCGCCTGGGGCTTCGGACTCTCCGTGGCCCAGGAATACCCGGAACTGCTCACCACGCTGATCGACCTGCCGGCCACGAACGGCGGCGACGACCTGTGGATGCAACTGCGGCACGCGGACGACGAACGGCTCGTCGCGCTACGGGAATCGGGGCGGCTGGTGCCACGGCTGGCCCGCACCCGCCCGGACGACGGCGGGCACGGCGGGATCACCGCGGACGGCGTGCACCTGGTCACGGGCGGTCTGGGCGGCCTCGGCCGAGTGGCCGCCGAGCGGCTGGTCCGCCGGGGTGCCCGCCGACTGGCCCTGCTGAGCCGGGGCGGGCCCGACGCGGCCGCCCAGAGCTGGATCAAGGGGATCGAAGCACGCGGTGTCACGGTGCACCTCGCCCGCGCGGACGTCGCCGACCGCGCCGAGCTGACGGCCGCCCTGGACTCCGTACGACGTGAGGTGGGACCGATCGCCGCAGTCGTCCACGCGGCAGGTGTCCTCGACGACGCCACCGTGGCGAACCTGACCGACGAACGCGTGCTGCGCGTGCTCGCGCCCAAGGTCCTGGGCACCACGCTGCTCACCGAACTGGCCCCGGAGGCAGAGAGGTTCGTCCTCTTCGCCTCGGCAGCCGGCCTCCTCGGCTCGGCCGGCCAGAGCCCGTACGCGGCGGCGAACGCCTTCCTCGACGCCTGGGCACACCACCTCTCCCGCACCGACCGCCGGGCACTGAGCCTGGACTGGGGCGCCTGGACGGAGGTCGGCATGGTCGCCGGTTCCGGTACCCGGGCCGCAGAGACCAGTCGTTCGGGCCTGGTCGCCTTCACCCCGGCGGAAGGCGGTGACCTGTTCGAGCGGGTGCTCGCCACCTCCCGCCGCCAGCTCGCCCCCCTCGCCTTGGACCGGGAGGCCCTGGACCTCGACCCGGACGCGGCGCGCACCCGCCCGATCCTGGGCGACCTGATCACCGCCGCCGCGGACCCCTCGGGTACGGACGACCTCGTCGCCCGGGTGTTCGCGGCGACGACGGACCAGGACAGGTCCGCACGGCTCGAAGCGTACGTACGGGCCAAGGTCGGCCAGGTCTCCGGCGGTGCCGTGGAGCTGTCCCCGACCACGGCCCTCAAGGAACTGGGCCTGGACTCGCTCATGCTGGTCCGGCTCCGCAACGCCTTCACCCGCGAACTGGGCGCCGAACTCCCGGCCGCCGCCGTCTTCTCGGCGTCGGACATCCGGAGCCTCGCACGGGCCCTCGGCGAGGTGCTGCCCGAACGCGCCGCCGGGGCACGCAGCGAGGAGCCACAGCCCGAAGCCACCTCCGAGGTGCCCGAGAGCGAGCTGCTGCCCGCGACCCGCGACGTCGTACGGCTGCTGCGCAGCGCCCAGCCGGACATGCCGGACGCGGCGCACGCCGTCGGTCTGGCCGTCCGGCTCACCGCGCCGACCACCCGCGAGGCGCTCACCGACATCGTCATCCGGCTCGCCGGACGGCACGCGGCCCTGCGCACGGCGATGGCCGGCGGCGGCGGACGGGGCCGACAGCTGTGTGTGCAGCGCGAGTTGACCGAGCCGTTGCTGCGCTGGACGGACGTGCCCGCCGATGCCGAACTCGACGCCGACGACCGGTTGTCCCGGCTCCTTGAGCCGCCGTTCGACCTGGCGAGGGCACCGCTGTGGCGGTTCGAGCTGCTCGACGCCGGTGCGCGTGGCCAGCTCCTCGCCTTCGGTGCGCACCACGCGGTGAGCGATCTGCAGTCGTTGCTGCTCGTCGCGGGCGAGATCGACGCCGAACTGTCCGGCACCTCACTCGGTGACGACGTCACCAACCGTGACATCGACCTGCTGATCGAGGCCCAGCGCACCGGCGATGCCTCCGGCGCCGCCACCACCGAGTGGCGCGAGGCCTTCCACGGCAGCGAGCGTCTCGACCTCACGCTCGCCCGGCCGCGCCCGGAGACGCGTTCGTACCGGGCCGGAAGCGTGACCGTGGCGATACCCGACGGGCTGATGGAGCGGGTGTCGGCGGCCGCGAGCAGGCTCGCCGTCACGCCGGCCGCCTTCTGCCTCGGCACCCTGACTGTACTGCTGGCCAGGATGCGGGAGCGGGAGCGCTTCGTGCTCGCCGTGCCCGTCGACACGCGCATCCACGCCGACGCGTACGACGCGGTGGGCTTCTTCGGCGTACCCGTGCCGTTCCCCGCACAAGCGGCGGCGGAGGAGCGGATCGAGGAGGTACTGCGCCGGACGGACGCGCGCCTGGACCGGGTTCTCGCGAAGGGCGCCATGTTCTCGGACGTGCTGTCGACCCTGGCCGGTCAGGGGCTGCACCGGGCGAACGCCCCGCTGGTGGAGGTGTACTTCAACTATGTACGCTCCTCGGCGGCCCGCCTCGGCCGGCTGGAGGTGCTCCCGGCCGGAACGGGATATTCCGACCTCGACCTCATGGTCACCATGACCCCGGACGCGGGCCGCGTACGGCTCGACCACAACCTCGACATCCTGGACGCGGTGACCTCCACCGAGCTGGCGGAGGCGTTCCTGCGGTTGCTCGCCGAGACGGCCGAGGATCCCACCGCGGCGGTCCGTACGACGGGCCCGACGGCAATCACCGCGACGGTTACGACGGCAATGCCGGTCGCGACGGGGACAACGGCAAAGCGCGTCGCGACGGGCACGACGGCAACTCCAGTCGCGACGGGTACGACGCCAGCTCCGGTCGCGAGGGACCCCGCCGCGCACCCGCGCCGCACGCTCGCCCTCGCCGCCACCTTCGCGCTCGGCAATCTGCCGCTGCTGTGCGAGGCGGCGGTCGGGGAGGGCACGCCGGAAGGAGCGCCGGAACGGGAGCGGGACCGGGCACGGGACGAGGGTCCGACGGTCGCGGAAGCGCCGTACCACCAGGTGCTCGCCGCCTTGCGCGACCCCTCGGGCGTCTTCACCGATCCCACGACAGCGGTGGGCGTGGTGCTGCTGCGGGCGGCGGACCTGGAACGCTTCGGCCCGGTGACCGACCCGGTGCTGACCGAACTGCGCACCGCCTACCCGGCCGCGCTGCGGGCCCTGTCCCAGCGGACCCGCAGACCCCTGATCGTCGGCATCCTGCCCTCGGTGCGCCAGGACGACCGTTTCGCGCGATGGGAGAGCGACCTCGTCGCCGAGCTGACCGATTCTCCCGGCATCGCGGTGCTGGGCCCTGACGACTGGACTCGGCACCACGCCGTCGCGGAACGCTTCGACGAACGGACCGAACGGCTGGCCCATCTCCCCTTCACCCCGAACTTCCAGGCGGCGGTGGCCCTGCGGCTGGCCCAGGTCGTACGAGCGGTACTGCGGCCCGCGCCCAAGGTGATCGCGGTGGACGGCGACGAGACCCTGTGGGGCGGGGTCGCCGGGGAGATCGGCCCCGAGTCGGTGGATCTGACCGGACCGCGCGCCCTGCTGGCACGGAGGCTCTTGCGGTGGCGTGCCGCGGGCGCGCTGCTCGCGCTGGTCAGCAACAACGACGAGGACACCGTACGGGCCGTCCTGGACCGTCCGGACAGCCCGCTGAAGGCGGAGCACTTCAGCGTGCTCTCCGCCGGCTGGGGCCCGAAGCCGGGCCGTCTCACGGAGGCGGCGCGCACCCTCAACCTGGGGCTGGACAGCTTCCTGTTCCTCGACGACAACCCGGTCGAGATCGCGGGAGTGCGGTCGGCGCTGCCGGAGGTGCTGTCGGTGACCTGCCCTCCGGCGGCCGAACTGGAGCAATTCCTCGGCCGGTTGTGGCCGCTCGTTCCGGCGGCGGCGACGGCCGAGGACGGGCTGCGGGCAGGGTTCTACGCGCAGGAGCGGGAGCGGGACGCGGTCCGCGAGCAGGCCGGATTCGAGGAGTTCCTCGCCCAGTTGGAACTTGAGGTCGACATCCGGGCGCTGTCCGGGGCCGACGTCGAGCGGGCCGAGCAACTCGTCCGCCGCACCAATCAGTTCACCCTCCATCCCCGGTCCGCCGACGGCGGCGATCTGGCGCGGTGGCGGGAACACGGCGAGGTGTGGACGGCCGCGGCACGGGACCGCTTCGGCGACTACGGCCAGATCGGCCTGCTCGCCCTGCGCGCGGACGGCGATCGACTCGACGTCCTCGCCTGGATGCTGAGCTGCCGCGCGCTCGGCCGAGGCGTCGAGGAACGGCTGTTGGGGTGGCTGGCGGACCACGCCGACCGACTGGGCTGCGTGAAGATCCGGCTGACGGCGGAGCGCACCGACCGCAACGTACCGGCCCGGCGCCTGCTGGCCGCGCTCGGTGGCGGCGACCAGGCCGACGAGCACCTGGAGAGCGTGGTCACGCCGGAACAGCTGCGGGCCTTCCGCTCCTGGCGGCGGCAGTGAACGGGGCAGCGGGCTCGGCCCGCGGCGGCAGTGCGGAAAAGGACAGTGCACAGGGGGAAGGGCTCTCATGCGTGAAGTGAACGAGGACGCGGCGCCGTACGCCGGACAGCGGGCGACCGGTGAGGCGATCGAGCGGGGTGACGGCGGGCCGAGCGTGGAGGCCCTGCTGGCCAGGATCAGACAGGCCCCCACACCAACACCGACACCAACACCGACACCGACACCCACACCCACAACGACCGGAACCGGCACGGAGTCGGGTGCGAGTACGGGTACGAGTACGGGTGCGGGGGCGGGGGCGGACACCTCCGCACCTCGTGCCGGTGAGGACGCGGATGCGGACGCGGACGCGGACGCTGGTAAGAGTGCCGTGGCGTCCGGTGCGGGTGAGGACGTGAGTGTGCCTGCCGTTTCGACCGGCACCGGCGCGGCTGACGCGCTGTCCGGTGCCGGTACGGATCCGTACGCGAATGCGCCCACCGTGCCGTTTGGTGCGGGTGCCGGTGGCGACACCGGCACCCGCACCGGGACCGGGACGGACCGCGGTGCCGGCGCCCCGCCCGTCCCCGTCGCACCCGACGCGGACGCCCTGGCCGCCGTCGTCGCCGCGGCCGCCGCTCCCTTCGTACCCGGAGGGCAGCTGTCGCCCGACACCGACTTCTTCGACGCCGGGGGCACCTCCGTGGGCGCCGTGGAACTCGTCGCGGCGCTGGAGGACGAGCTGGGCATGGAGATCGACCTCGACGAGGTGTTCGCCGACGCCCGGCCGCGCAGCCTCGCCCTGCGCTGGTTGGCGACCGCGGGTGCCACGGCGACCCTGTCGGCCCCCGGGGTGCCGGCAATCCCGACGGCCGCACGGACCCCGGCCCCGGCCACTGACACGATCGGCACCACACGGGCCCCGGACACCTTCCCCTTCCCCGGCCCGGCAGACGCCCCGGCTCCCGCCCAGGGATTCAGCCCTGCCGCCCCGGGTTCCAGCCCGGCCCCCGCCACGGACACCCCATCCCCATCCATCCCGGCCCCCCGCATCCCGCCCGGGGCGACGGTCACCGCCAGGACAACCGGCGGCGGCACCGCGTACGCCACGGCCCGTCCCGAAGACCTCGACCAGATCCTGGCCGACCTCTCCCTGGCCGACCGGCTGCCCTGGACCGGCTCGCCCGAGCCCCTGCCGCCCCGCCGGATCCTGCTCACCGGCGCCACCGGCTTCCTCGGCAGCCATCTGCTCCTCGACCTGCTCAGGCACAGCGACGCGCATGTCCACTGCCTCGTTCGCGCGGCCGACGAGGAGGCGGCCACGGCCCGCCTCGGCGAGGCGCTGAAAAGCCACCGGCTGCCCTGGTCGTCGGAGATCCGCCGCCGGGTGACGGTGCTCCCCGGCGACATCAGGCGTCCGCACCTCGGCCTGTCCGACGACGTCTGGAACAAGCTCGCCCACGAACTGGACAGCGTCGTGGGCGTGGCGGCGGCCGTGGACTTCCTGCGCGGCTACCAGTCGCTGCGGCAGAGCAACGTCATCGGCGCGCTGACCCTGGCCGAACTCGCGGCGACCGGCCCGCCGAAGCCGCTGCACCACATCTCCTCGATCGCGGTCTTCAACGAGGTCGGCATCGCCTCCATGGGCGAGGACGACCCGCTCGCCCACGTCGACCGCCTCGTCGCCGGCTACGACCAGACGAAATGGGCCGCCGAGGTCGCCCTGCGGCGGGCCCGCGACCACGGCCTGATCGTCACCGCGATGCGCCCGGGAGGCATCGGTGGCCACACCCGGACGGGCGCCCACAACCCGCAGGACCTCAGCAGCGGCCTCATCGCGGCCTTCGGCCGCTTCCGCACCGTTCCCGCCTTCCACTACCTGAACGCGGCCCCGGTGGACTGGGTGAGCCGGGTCGCGGCCGCCGTCATCTGTGAACCCGACGCCTGGGGATTCGACTACAACCTCACCGGCGTACCCAACACCCTCGACGACGTCGTACGGGACATGGCGTTCGGCGGGATGCACGTGCGCGTACAGGACTGGGACGAGTGGCGCACCGACGCCCTGGCCCGTCTGGAGGCCGACCCTGTTCCCGAACTCACCTTCCTCACGAGGGTGTTGCGAAGTCCCACCGCCCTCAAGCTGTGCGAGGCGACCCTGAAGGGGCCGGCGGCCACCGACGAACGCACCGCCGCGCTCGTCGAGGCGCTCGGACTCCGCCCCGCGGCCCGCTACGACGCCCAGGCCCAGATGAGGACGTTCGAGCGGCTCGCCCAGGACGGCCTGGCCCGGCTGCCGCACAAGGACGACCAGCCGTACCTGTGGTTCTCCGAGACGACCGAGGGCGCCGTGGGCCCGTTCGGCGCCGGCGCCGACACCCCCTGCTCGATGGCGCTCACCCTCTCCATCGCGAGCATGTACCAACTGGTGAAGGAGCGCCGGGTCGACGTCGGCGGCGAGCTGGTGTGCGCCGCGGCCCATCCCGCGCCGCTGCTCGTGGAACGCGGCGACGTCTGGATCCGCCCCGAGGAGGGCATCCCGCAGCGGCACGGGATGCGTCACCAACTCCTCCGCTACCGGCTGACGTTGCGCGACGCCGACGGAGGCCGCTGGTGGTTGGAGGGCCACAAGTACGCCCGCGCCCGCCGGGACGTATGGCGCCAGACCCGCGCGCTGAGCGTCGAGATCGGCCGCGAGGGCGAACCGGCGAGCCTCGCAGGCGAGTTGGTCGTGCCCGCGGACAGCTACGTACGCGACCAGATCGACGGCATCAAGGTCGATCCGCGTCTGACCGGCCAGGAGAAGCGCGTCGCCAAGCTGACCTGGCTCGCCTGGTTCGGCGCGGAGATGGGCCGCGGACTGCTCGGCCCCTTCGCCCGCGCCGCCGCGGACCTCCTCGACCTGCGCCGCACCCGGACCCCCTCGGAGCGCCACCGATGATCCTGAGAACCACCAACTCCCGCACCAGGCCGACGATCCGCAAGGTCAGGACGGGCACGGCCCTACGGCCGCTGCGCCACCGCCTCGACCCGGCACGGGTCGAGGAGATCCCCTTCAGGGCCGGGGACGGCCTACGCCTCGGTCTCACCCGCATCGACAGCGGCGAGCAGGACCGGCCCGCCGTGCTGCTCCTGCACGGGCACACCGCGTCCGCCGACATGTTCCTGCTCCCCGAGACCCGCAACCTGGTCGACGTCCTGCTCGACGACGGCTACGAGCCCTGGCTGCTCGACTGGCGGGGCAGTTGCCGGCTCCCCTACAACGAGACCGGCCAGAGGTACACCTACGACGACGTCGCTCTCCACGACATCCCCGAAGCCGTCTCCCGCATCCGCGAACGCATAGGCGACCGGCCGCTGTTCGTGGTCGCCCACTGCATCGGCTCCCTCACCCTGTCGCTGAGCATGACGGCGGGGCTGGTGCCCGGGCTCGCGGGCGTCGTCTCCCAGGGCGTGTTCCTGACGCCGAAGCTCGCGGGACGCACCTCGCTGCGGATGACGGTGGCGGGGGAACTGCTGAAGAACCGGATCGACCACATCCCGGTCGACTTCCGCAAGGTGGGTCTCCGGTCGAAGTACACGCCCCTGTTCGCGCTGGCCTCCCGCGGGGCGGGCTGCCCGGACCCGACCTGCCAGATCCTCCACAACTCGGCCTGGGGTTCGGGCGCCTCGCTGTTCCTGCACGAGAACCTGTCCGACGCCACCCACGACCGGCTCGCCGAGCTCCTCGGGCCGGCGCCCCTGTGGATCCTGCCGCACCTGCGCCGTATCGAACTGGCCCGCAGCGTCGTCCGCTGGCACGACACCGACCACCGCTACCGAGCGCTGCCGCCCAACGCGCTGGACGCGGCCGCCCGCATCGACACCCCGGTGCTGCTGCTCGCGGGCAGCGAGAACGGACTGTGGCTGGACTCGCAGAAGCTCTGCCACGAGGTGCTGGCACACCGCCAGCCCCAGCTGGACGTGTCGTACACCGAGATCCCCGCCTACGGCCACCTGGACACGTTCCTGGGCCGGGGCGCCGCCCTCGACGTGTTCGGGCACATCCTCGAATTCCTGGGCGAACGACTGTGACGGCGCCGCCCGCGTCCGGTTACCGTACCGACCAGTAACCACACCACCGCACCACCACACACCAACCGCACTCCAGGAGGCCCCATGCCGCAGCTCGAAGTCGACGGCGCCGCGCTGACGTACGACGACGAGGGCCCCCGCGACGGTGACGGCGTGCCCCTGGTGTTCATCCACGGCTGGACGGCCAACCGGCACCGCTGGGACCACCAGATGGACCACTTCGCCCAGAAGCGGCGGGTCGTACGACTGGATCTGCGCGGGCACGGGGAGAGCGACGGGTCGGGGCGGCGGACCGTGGCGGAACTGGCCGGTGACGTACTCGCCGTCCTCGACCACCTGGAGCTCGACCGGTTCGTCCTCGTCGGCCATTCGATGGGCGGGATGATCGCGCAGACCCTGACGCTCGACCACCCCGAGCGGGTCGAGCGGCTGGTGCTGGTGAACTCGATCAGCAGGATGACGTACAGCCGGGGGAGAGGCCTGCTGATGGCGGTCTCGACCAGGGTGCCGTTCAAGCTGTTCGTGGCCGCCAACATCCAGCGGGCCTTCGCCCCCGGCTACCCGCGCGAGAAGATCCGCGAGTACAGCAACGCCTCAGCGGACACTCCCCGCGAGGTGGTGATGACGTGCTACGGCGCCATGAGGTCCTTCGACGTCCTCGACCGGCTCGGGGAGATCCGCACCCCCACCCTCCTGGTCCACGGCTACCACGACATCCAACTACCCGTGTCGCAGATGCTGCGGATGGCGAAGGCCTACCCGGACGCCGTGGTACGGATCGTGGACGCCGGCCACGAGTTGCCCGTGGAGAAGCCGGCGGAACTCACCGCCGTCCTCGACCGGTTCGTGACCGACCAGCCGTAGCCGAGCCTTCGCCACGGGCCGAGCGGACACCCGCGGCCGATCGGCCCGCGAGATGGTCTGAAGCCGACTCCGCGCCGCCGTCATCGTGAGGGCCGAAGACCCCCAGAGTGGTAACCAACGGCTGCCGTGGTCACCCGCCGCGGACACCTGGCTCCTTGCCTACGGGTACGCGCTCGGCCGCGCCCTGCACGCCCCGATCGGTTGGACCCGTCGTGTCGGCGACGCTTGAATTCCCCAAGCGTCGCCGACAGTTCGGACCACCTCCACCTGCGTGGGGGCCGAGGAGCCAGCCGGACAAGACACCTCCACCCGCGCGGAGCCGACGACCGGCCCTTCGTCTGGAGCGTCCGGTGCCACGGGCCACCTCCGCCGGTTCGGCGCGGGCAGGGGCACGCCGCGTGTGGCGTGAGGAAGACGATGGTTCGGGCGCGGTGGCGGCGCGACGTGCGCCCGGCGTTCCGGTGAGGCGCGGCGCTTGGGTGAGCGTGCGACCGGGGCGGTCGGGGCAGGTCAGAGGCCGCCGGTGTTGAGCAGCCGGTTGGGAGTGTCCGAGCGGACGCCGTGTACGACACCACGGGTGGCCGTGTGGTCGAGCCAGACGTGGACCTGGTTGGCCGTGGCGTGGGGGTGTGCCGACAGGTACAGCGCGATCACGCCGGTCGCGTGCGGCGCGGCCCAGGACGTCGCGCCGTCGTTCTCCGTGGTCGTACCGCCGCCGGCGAGGGCGGCGGTCACCTTCTGGCCGGGGGCGTACAGGTCCACGCACCGTCCGTAGCCCGATCCGTAGGAGCCGCCGTCGCTCCACGGGCGGTCGTTCGAGGTGGAGGCCGCCACGACGATCGTGCCGGGGACGCCGGCCGGGGAGTGCTTGCAGGCGTCGTCATGGAAGTTGCCGGCCGACACCACTGTCGGGATCCCCGCGTCGACCATCTTCTTCACGGCGGACTCCACGGCCGCCGACCGGTGGTCGAAGTTGAGCGACATGTTCACCACCGCGGGCTTTTGCGCGTGCGCGGTGACCCACTTGACCGACTTCACCACGGCCGCCTCGGCCGCCGCCGGGGAACCGCCGCCCTCGCTCTCGCACAGGACGCCCTGGACCCGTACGAGCTCCGCCTTGGGCGCCACCCCGTACCTCGTCCCGCCGATGATGCCCGCGACGAACGTGCCGTGGCCGATGCCTCCTTCGCTGAAGCAGTCACCGGAGTCCTTCGCGCCCACGAAGTCGGCGCCGAGATGGGCGCGTCCGCCGAACTCCTTGTGAGCGATGTCCATCCCGGTGTCGATCACATAGACGTGAACGCCCTTGCCCGTGGCGGTGGTGGTGAACTTCCCGTTCAGCGGCCGCGACCGCTGGTCCAGAATGTCCAGGTTCCACGGCACGTGCCGGGTGATGGGCGACGCCGCGGTCTGCGCGATCCCGGACGACTTCCCCACGATGCCGGGAGACGTCGGCGCAGAGCCGGAGGACGCCTTGTACCCGAAGGGCGCCACGGACTCCCCCTTCGCGTGCGCGGGGAGCGTCCCGCCGGTGCCCCTGGGCGCAGCTCCGGCTTCCCCGCCGCAGGCCGAGGCCCCGAGCACCGTCGCCATGGCCACCATCAGAAGACCGGCCTTCGTCACGTTCCGCGTCACAGCGTCCCCCATATTCCCGCTTCGTACACAGTCAGCGCACAAGACGACCACAGGGGGCGGACGGTTCCGGCGGGGCGTGGGAGTGGGTCGGTTCATACGCTCGACGGAATCCTGTCCGGCCGGGCATCAGTGATTCCAAATGTTGCTTGTCAGGCTGCGAGAACGCTGGGCGGCACGGCTTCGCAAGTCGGTACATCGCACGCGAGGGCCGCGAGGACGCTGACCTGGCGGCGGGTCAGGGCGAGGACGGCCTGGATGTGGTGCTTGCCTTCGGCTCGCTTGCGTTCGTAAAACCGGCGCGGGAGTCCTCGCAGTGACGGATGCTGAACAACGCGGAGACGTAGAAGACTCGTTGGAGCAGGCGGTTGTAGCGGCGCGGGCGGCGGAGGCGACGGCTGATCTTGCCGGAGTCTCGGGGCACGGGAGCAACGCCGCCGAAGCCGGCGAGGCGGTCAGGAGTGCAGAAGAGTGCTTTCGTCGATCGCCACGCAGTGGTGGTGGGGCCTGCCTGCGTCGCAGCCGACCCAGATCACTGCCATGGGGTGCCTCCGTACGGTGTGCTGCTGGTGCCTCGCGACGGACGGCCTCGCTGTCCATTCGCTACAGAGCGATCGTTCGCAATTCCTAGTTGGCAGCCGAAGGGAACATGCGGGTCCTGATATAGCCATTTTGTTGAAACCGTGCTGGCCGGAGTCCGACACCCAGGTTCGGGGTGCTCGGGTTGCAGCCCGTTGCACCGCGCGTGAGCATTGTAGGTGCAGAGCCTCTATTTGGAGATTCCACCCTGCAGGTCTCCGTAGGGCGGCGCCCTCTCTTCGTGTCAGTCTCGTGATAGAGCATTGCGAGTACCCGGAATGCTGAACCGTTTGGGGCTTGGTGATCTGAAACCGGCTTCCTGCTCCACGCGGACCGAGTAGCACCGATCGGTTTCTGCGAGTGCGTCATCTTCGGGACCAAGGACCGGATGGGCTTGTCGCTGAGGATGACAGGTGGGTTATGGAAACTAGGGTGACGTAGGCCATTTGGGGTTCGCGTACAGGAGTGGGCGCATGGAGAGTGAATGGATATGGTGCGAGAACTGCGGTAGTCGACAAGAGAAATCTTCTGACGTGCACGCGTGCGCTCGCTGTGGTTTCCGGTTCGACCCCTCGGATTCGTATGAGGAACCCGTGCCCGAACCGGTGCAGCCACCCCGGATCTTTCCTCCCCCTCCTCCACCTCCTCCTCCTCCTCCTCCGAAGGAAAGCGGCATTGTGGAGGGGACGGTGCGCGATGTTCAGACCCGAACGGAGGGCGGTGGTAAAGATACGGCAAGCGTGTTCGTTATGAATTTCCGGGTAGAGGAATATGACGATGCCACGGCTCGGGTGACGCTCGTGCCGATCGAGATGAGAGGGATCATATTCGAAGGCTCCGTGGCCAACGGTGACCGGGTTCGCGCCAGTGGCCGGATGCGGTCCGGGACGCTACGCGTGAAGAAACTGCATAACCTGACGACCGGCGCGGACGTCTCTGCCAAGCAGTTTTCGAAAATCGGGTGCGTCATCTTCCTGGTCTTCGTTGTGTGCATGGCCGTGTTCGTGATTGTGGCGTCGAGCCGACCATAGTGAGTGTCGTCGAAGGCCCGACCGAGAGGCCACCGCCCCACCGCCGGTGCACATAGCCGTTGGGCGGCATCTTCCGCGGTCACTGCCGTCGATGAGGGAACGGCACTCGCAGATCCACCATGTGGTAGTCGGTGGAGTCCTGGGGCAGTACGACCGCCAAGGGCGCGTAGTGATAGTCGATGCCATGTGGTCGCTTCGGTTGAGGTCGGCCGTTGAGCCCGGTGGGCCACTCGACGTCACCGGTGACGACCCGGACCGGGATCGTCCAATAGTCGCCCCGGCGGTACTGCGGGGCCCGCTCGACGTCTCCCTCGAACCGCACTTCGATACCGTCCTCGAGCGGGAGCCAGGTGCCCTCCCTGATCTGCTGGGTACCCTCGCTGTTCACGCCCGTGAAGGTGCCGTTGTCGCGCTGCTCCCTTTCCGCCGTCCCGTGGTCCCATCGGCGTAGAAGCGGGTGACGTCCGGGGATCGTTCCGGCGTCCGGCTGGTACGGATCCTGGGCCGGCTCGTCGTCGAGGACGACCTTGCGCCTGGCTTGGTCGATCTCCTTGATGGTGTAGAGACGGGGGCACTCCTGCTCCCACGAGTCGGCAGCGGCCCGGCAAACGGAGGCGTCGTCGACGATCTCGACCACGTCGTCGATTTCGAGCCCTAGTTTGTCGTCCCGGCCGAGCGTCTCCAACTCGATCGACGCACCGCTGACCGCCCTGATCGGCAGAACCACCGAGCCGTTCTCCCGGGACCACTTGAACGTCGCGGTCTCGGCGGTACCGCCTTGGTGGACCTCGACCCGGTACAGCTGATTCTCCGGCCCGCGATAGCCGGACTGGGGTGGCAGATCGCAGGGCGTGCTGTTGCCTTCGGGGTTGCGGACACGGGCGGAGAGCAGGGGGCGAGGCCTGAACCTTCGACTGATCTGGTCGCGCAGGAACTGCGGTCCGCTCGTCATGTCGGGAATGAAGGATTCAGAGTTCAGAGACATCCAGCACAGCTGCCAGACCACCCGGGTGCGGACCGTCGTGTCCGGGCCGTGGAGCCCCAGAGCGACCTCGCGAATGCGGGGCGCCTCGACGGCCGTGACCAGACGCTCCCAGACCCGCAGGTAGACCATGAACGGGCTTGTCGGTAGCTGGTCGCGCTCCCGCCCTGGGTCGAGGTAGCCGTCCGGCTGGCTCCAGTAGTCGGTGCCGTCGCATTCGCAGAGGATTCCGTCGACGTAGATCCGGCCCGGCGTCACGGTGAAGTTGTTTCCGTCGAACGTGTCGAGGCAGAACCCACCCGTGCTGTGACCGCCTGGGCCGGAGGGAAACGCGGCCGGTCCGAGCAAGTCGGCGGCCAGGGTGCGCATGTAGTGCAGGAGGATCGCTGTCTGCTCGTTGATCTCGGAGTCGAGCTGCACCCGTCCCTGCTGGGAAAGGACGGCCGAGAACCGTTGGGCCGGGTCGAAGGTGACCCGCGAGAAGTCTCCCTGCATGCTGTTGTGCTCCCTGACTGAACGACGCGGGCAATAGTGGACAATGACGGAGGGTCGGCTCGCCGCCGGGGCGACGCTCTCAAGTGGCGAAAAAGACTCCCGCGTTGCACCCCGCCGGGGTGTATTCGGCGAGGCGGGCGTACAGGTTGTCCTGACGCTGCGGACGGAACAGGTCGTGGAATGCCCCCGGCTCCGACCCGTCTTCCGCTGCGCGCCGGATCTCCTCGGCGCAGGTGTCGGCGAGTTGGACGTAGTCGGGTGTGCCGTACCGGGTGCCGGCGAACTTCAGGACGACGTGGTCCGGGTCGCCCGAATGCTCGGGCTGGCAGTACAAACGGCGCGGAGTACGGGAGTCGGGCGGCAGCCAGCAGAAGCGCACACGGCCTTGTGTCTGCCGGGCGATCCGGACGTCCCCGTCCAGCAGACAGTTCTCCAGCGTCCCGACGGCACGTGTGTGGACCGAGCCGATGACGGTGGTACGCCGTGCCGTGAGGACGGCGTGTGCGCATCGCCCCTGCGGACCGGCCAGCGCTGCGAGCTCCCGGTGGGTGGCGTCGAGCACGGTGTCGGAGAGGAAGAGCCGACTGGGTTCGGTGACTTCCTCGTCCTGGATGATGACGATGCTACCGAGAATGCTGTGCTCGACCTCGACGCAGACCGGCGTGTTGATCAGCTCCAAGGCTGCCTCTTCGGGCGCCCGTGGCAGGCCATGCGGGTCGAGGTCCCAGCCGGGCACGAACGTGCAGTGTCGGATCACGAGTTGTCCCACCTTGCCCCGGAGCTGGATGCTGCCCCCGGTGACCATGAGTCCGTCGATGACGATGCGGGGCAGCGGCCCCTCGCCCGGCCTGGTGCCGGTGATCCGCAGGGCGGCGTCGCGGTTCTCTGACGGGTCGAGCAGTGCGAGCACCGGTCGCGCACCGTCGGCGGCGCGCAGGGTGAGCCGGTCTCCTGGTTCGAGAACGACGTCCGTGAGGTCGTGATGGACATCGTTCCCGGTGATTTCGACGATCGCTTCGGCAGGTGAGGGCCGGTCCCGTTTCTCGGCGCGCCACCGTTCGATCGCGTCGGTGATTCGCTGGTACGGCTTACCCGGACCGACCTGGTAGCGAGCGACGGTTGGGCCGACGGCGTTCTGCGGACGGGGGTACTCGCCGCCGCCGAAGTCGCCAGCGAACGCGTGATGGTAGGTCACCCGGACGCCTCGCTCCAGGTCCGTTTGCTCGGGAAACATGATGCGTCCGAGAACCGGGTCGAGGGCCACCTGTCCGGGGCGTGGGGAGTAGCTCCACTCGGACAGGTCTGTGGACACGATGCGGTCGAGGGGTACTACGTCACGGTCGGGGTCCGGTCCGGTCCATACGCACAGGCTCTTGAGCGGGCCGTAGTAGTCGTAGAGCCGTTCGGTCAGGGCCCTGCGCCGGATGGGCGCCGGGACGTTCATCTCGTCCGCGACATGGCAGGCAGATGGTTCGGGAACCGGCTTGGTGAACAGCTGGGTGTCGTTGCCCAGGATGCTGAAGGTGTAGCACGATCCGGCCTGGTTCACGCAGGACGCCGGGGCCCGGGTCACCGCATGGGCCCGCAGGCGCCATACGTGGAGGCCGACCCCCGGGATGCCGTAGCGGCCCTCGCGGCGGGTGGAGTCGGTGCGGGGGACTTCGACGGTGTGGGCCAGTTCGTCGAACGGCCCGTCGATTCGCTCCAGGGCGTCGATACGGCGCAGGTCGACCAGGCCGCCGCGGCGCAGCCGCCGCCGTGCGTCGTGGCCCTCGGTGGCGTAGCGGCGGATCGGCTGGGTGACGGCGAGCAGACGGCGGTATTCGACCGCCCGGCTGGGCCAGTCCGCCACGTCGGCGGCGAGGTCCTCGAGCAGGGCGAGGGTGCCTTTGCGGCGGCGGTTGGCGACGGTGTTCGCGACCTCTCTGCGGGGCACGGCTGCGGCGAGCAGCCCGTGCGCCGGTGAGGAGCCGTCGGAGAGGGCGGCGGTCGTCCCCGGCAGCGTGCGGTAGCCGACGAGGTCGCCGAGGTAGGGCACCACCCAGTCCTCGCAGGTCTCGATGAACCAGTTGTCGTGGAGCTGCTCGATGTCGTCCTGGACGATGCGAGCCTGTTCGGCGATGACCGAGAGGAGTTCGTACAGCCTCCTGCCGTGGTTCGCGTCGAGCCTGCGGTGGAGGGCCGGCAACAGCGCGTACAACTGGTCGGGATTCATGGGATCCTCCGCAGGACGAGGGTCTCGGGCAGCGACGGATCGAGGAGTACGAGCTGGGCGGGGCGCAGTGCGCGCCGCACCACCATCGCGGAGCCGGGGTCTGGGGAGATGCCGTCGGGATTCAGCAGGGCGAGTTGCTGTTCGGTGAGTCCGTTCACCGCGGCCACCGATGCTGTCGTTTCCCCGGGGGCCGGTGTGTAGAGGGAGTCGCGGTATCCCGCGGGGTGGCCGGGCACGCAGGGGGCGGCCGTGAGTTTTTGCGCGAATCGGATGACGCCGGCCGCGTCGACGTCGTCCCCGACACCGCCGAAGGCGTCGACATCCACAAAGTCGACCCCGGGGACAGTCTGCGCTGCGGCGATGGCGCCGCTGAGGAAGACCGGCTGGGCGAGCTCTGCCGCGGCGAATCCCAGGCGGGCCGTCAGGGCGTCCCGGACCGCCTGTTCGACCATGTCCCGCGAGTGGTCGGGCAATGTCCGGACGCCCAGTGACAGGACGAGCCGTACCCGTTCGCAGGCTTCCACGCGCACCGGCAGCGCCGGATCACCGTACTGGCTCAGGGCCGACTGGAGGGCGTCCAGGAGGAGTGAGCCGCCGTCGAGGGGGGCGTCGCCGGCGGCGGCGATCGTGACGTGCACGAGCTGGCGGGTGCCGTCGGGGCAGCGGCGCGCGGCTGCTTTGCCGACGCCGGCGAACGCCAGAGCGAAGTCCTCGTAGTCACGGACCGACACCAGTCGGTCGAGGGCGCTGAGCCGCAAGGGGACACTGCGGCGGGCCTCTTCGCGGCCGTCGGCGTCCGTGCCTCCGGTGGCGGGCAGTGGGTTGGTGACGCCGCTGACCCCAAGGGGCCTGCTGACCACGTGGTTGACCTGTCCCGCTGCGACATTGGCGGAGCTGCCTCCACCGATGCGGTAGTGGGCAGTCACGTTCTCCGCACCGGTCGGAAGTCGGGAGCCGTGGCGGCCGTCGCCGAATTCGACGGCCGCTGTGCCGTCGACACCCAGGCGCAGACGGTAGGCGGGAGTGGCCGGGTCGGCCTCGGTCAGATCGGCGATCCGGGGCCAGGCCACACCGGCGACCCGGACGGTCAGGGTTTCCTTTGCGCCGTCGGTCGTGCGGGCGGGGAGCCAGGTGAGTGGCCGTTGACGCAGCGGGAAGACCTGGCCCGCCTGCGTGGCGTCACCGCTGCCGAGGATCTCGTTTCGGGTCTCGCCCGCGGTCGCGAACACGACGTTGCCATGAATGAGCACGGTGTCCCGGCGATAGCGGTAGGAGAGTTTTGAGGTCAGAGCGAGCGTGCTGTGGCCGAAAGGGGTTGCGTCGAGTCCTTGACGCACTCCGCCGAGCATGACGAGTTCGATGCCCGGGACTCCGGAGACCTTCGGGATGTCGGTGCGTTCCCCGGAGACGATCAGCCAGCGACCGGGAGTCAGTCCTTCGTAGGTGCCGGCGAGTTGGATCTCGTCACCGGCGAGCTCGGAGGTGTCCGGGGGATCTGCGAGGTGAAGCGTCTCGCCGGCGGCCCAAACGGTCGTGGCGCGTCGTGCGGAGAGGTCGTCGGGATCTTCGGTCCACGGTCCGGCGAGTTGCAGACGGGTCACCTTTGCGGCGTAGTGCTCGTCAGCGACGGCGAGTTGCGCGACGGCGGTCACCTGAATGATCCGGGTCTTCGTCTGATCGTCCATCTGCTGCACGGCGATCCAGCTGCCTGGCAGGATCGTGTCGTACACCGCGTCCAGCAGGAGAACCTTCCCGTCCTCGGCGGAGCGCTCTTGTTCGGGCCGGTCGGAGGAATCTGCCGTCCTGAGCAGCCGTCTGACCCGTGCTGCATCAGGGATCGTCGCACCGAGGGGAGCTGCCTTCACGCGGAAGCACTGGACGCCCGGCGGATCGGCGGCGATGGCCGAGACGGTGCTCAGGGCACGGTAGAACGTCTCGGTGAGCCGGGGGTTGCTCGCGGTGAGCAGACGCGACATGGAGTCGGACTGCGGGCTGAAGAGCTCGGTGACGGGTGTGGCCATCTCACTGGGATTGCGAGGAGGCCGTGACGGGGACCTTTCGAGCGCGTGCAGGACCTGACGGCCCAGGTTGACGGCATCGACGAAGGGTTCCCCGTCCGAGCCGGTCGGGGAGTGCTTGCCAGCGGCGTCCGAGGGTGAGCCTGTCACCGCCTCGGCGGCAGTCCGGACGGCCGCGACCCGGGCACTGACCTTGTTCAGCAGATCGGCCGCGTGCGCCGTGTCGGCCTGGGCCCCGGAGAGCCGCTCCCGGAACTCCTGCAGTTTGTCGTCGAGTGTTGCCGCCAGTGCGTCCGGATCGCGCAGGATGTCACCCGCGTGCAGGACTTCGCGCAACCCTCTCAGGAAGTCCTCGAACGGTTTGGCCGGTAGCGGTTTCCGTGTCGCTCTGTCCACGTCCTCGCGAAAGGCCTGTACCTCGCGGTTCAACTGCTGGACGGGGCCCGGCGCCCTGAGGAGTACGGTGGTGCGCGCGCGGGACGGGTCCAGTCGAGTGCTCTCCACGAGACGGGTGATGTTCCGACTGGGGTCGCCGAACGTGAAGAGCAGACGGTCGCCCGCGCCGAGGTTGGGCTGCAGGCCCTCGAGTTCGAGCGACGGCATGGCCGCGGCGGCATCGGGATCGATCGACGCAGAGGCGGTCGCACGGACCGGAAGCTGGTTCCATTCGGCGCGGGCGTTGAGATCCTCCGCGGTCTCGAAGATCTGGGGCAGTCCACCGGGCGGCGGAGCGCTCTTGACCTGGGATCCGGCCGGGATGGTGCAGCGGGTGCCGGCATCGAGGGTGTAGGCGAGGAACGTGCCTGCGGCGAGTGGGGGACGAGGGCGGTGGCCGACCAGCCGTCCGAGCCTGACCAGGGACTCCTGCTCGGTCGCGGTGCGCAGGTATCCCTCGTTGGCGATCCGTTCCTGATAGAAGGTCAGGACGTCGGCGATCAGGGCCCAGCCCTCCACCAGGGCGATGGAGGGATCGTCGGGCTCACGGGTGGTCAGCTGGGCGAGTGACGCGTGAGCGGTGCTGGACAACCCGGCGAGCATCGACCTCAGGAAATGGTCGTAGGTACCCACGCGGTATTGCAGCTGGGGCAGGGCGGGCCGGTTCCAGACCTGTGCCGGAGTGGTGGTCGGCCGGGGGCCGGGGCAGCTGCCGCAGAGGCAGGCGGGGGGGCTCATCGCCCTCCTCGCAGGTCGAGGGTCACCCAGCCGTTCTCCGGTCGGGTGGGGTCGCCGTCGAGCCGGGCGATCTCCAGAGGACGCAGCCTGAGCACGCCGGAGGGCGGGACATCCGGGCCCGGACTCGCCCCGCCGTTCGTGAGACGGTGCAGACGGCGCAGCCGGGTCACCTCGGCATGGCGGACGCCGGGAATCGCGGCCGCTGCGGCGACCAGCGCACTCGTCCGTACCGGCGTGCCGAAGGTGAGGGCGTCGGGATCGAAGAAGCCCAGTCCACCGTCGGGTTGCGGGCCGGGGCGCAGGGCCCGCAGCAGGGCTTGGCGGACATGACCGGCGATGTGATCGGGGTCGACGAAGACGGTGAGGGCGACGTCGAGGGGCACTTGAAGGGCAGGTCCGGTGACCACGTCATGGCCGATGCGGCGAAACCTGTGCAGGGACAGCCGCACCTCCTCCGACAGTCTGTGCGGCAGATCGGACGTGCCCTCGGCGTCGAGTGCGACGTCGGCCTCGTACCAGCTTCCCGTCCAGCGCAGGGTGGCGGCGGCCCGTTGTACTCCGGGGTGACGGGTGGCGAGGGTCTGGTAGTCCTCGGCCGTGACGGCCCGCAGCAGTTTGCGCAACGGCTCGCGTGGTGCTGCCAGCCGCACGTGCGCGACGGGTTCGGGGTCGGTGCCACCGGTCGCGGGCAACGGATTGCGAACCCGGACGACGGCGTCCAGCAAGGTGGAGCGGGACGCGATCCTGTTGATGGCTTCGCTGCCGACGTTGCCGGCCCGGCCGTGGCCGGTGCGGTAGGAGGCCAGAAGGTTCTGTCCCGGAGGTGGTGCGGTTCCGTTCCGGCCGTCTCCGAACCTGAGGTTGAGCTGTCCCTGGTCATCGGTCTCGCCCACCACATGGCGGTCCCGAGGGCCGCTGGCCAGCAGGTCGCGACGTGGCGTCCAGGCATCGGTACCGCTATCGGTGCCCGCGGCCCAGATCCGTACGGCGGGCAGGGCCTCGCGCGGGTCGGGACGCAGCGCGGCGCACGCCGGGCCGTGCAGTGCGGGGTTGTCCGGGTCGATCAACCAGGCGGCGTCCTCGCCCCAGGTCCGGGTGAGTTCCCAGCCGGTGTCGGCAGGCTCGAGCACATAGCCGGACCGGGCTTGTCGGGCCAGTGCTTCGAGGCGGCGGAGTTTGGGATCCAGGTATTCGTCGAAGCGCGAGAGCAGCCAGGCGAGGTCGAATCGGGGATCCTCCTCGTCGCGCACCCTGGCGAGGAGGCCCGCCTCGAACAGCGTTTCCAGGAAGTCGCGGTCGGCTGGGGACAGGGCGGCACCCGAGCGGTGCATGTTGCTCAGCCGTTCTTGGGCGCGGGTGGCCAGGTGGGACAGCTGTCGGTGTTGCCCGGCGCAGACGTCTGCGGGGCGTGGGTAGGGTGCGCACCAGGTGACCTGCGCACCGGGCAGCGGCGGCGCGAAGTGACGGATGCTGCGCGCGGGGTCCCAACCCGGGCACCTTTGCTCGGGGCCGCGCTCGGCGGGTCCTTCGATCGTTTGGGGCCGGCTGTCGGGGCCCCAGGTGTTCTCGATGCCGTGCTCCACCAGAACCGCGTTCCCGCGGGCCACGGCGACGTTCTTCGGCGCACGGTCCGGTCCGCAGCGGGTGGTGAGGCACAACGGGAACGCGAGGGCGTCCTGGCGAGCCCATTCGACATCAAGGACCTTGGTCTTGTAGAGCACGTCGATGCCCTGGGTGACCCGGGTGAGGCGGACGGCCTGGCGGTGAGTGGGGTCGCGGTCCGCCTCACTGCCGGTCCAGGGGTCCAGGTTCTCCTCGAACACAATCACATCGCCGGGGGCGAGCAGCAGCGGGCGGTCCTCGCCTGTCTCGACCGGTCGCTGGTCCAGCAGTGTGGCCCGGGTGGTGCCGGCGGGCAGCCAGCACTCCTGATCACCCCAGGTCCACAGGCCGATGCTGTTGTGTTCGGGGCGCAGCACGATGTCCCGGCGGTCCAGTGGCCGGTACACCGGGTTGTGGCCGGCCGCAAGCAGCTCGGCCGGGATCAACGCGCCCGTCTGCGGGATGCGGCCCGGCGGGAAGGCAGTGAAGGCGAGATCGTCGGGCTGCAGGGTCAGCTGACTGCTGGTCTCGACACAGACGAAGGTGCGGGCCGCACAGCCGTCGTGCATCGGATAGTCGACCAGGCGGGCATGGCGTCGTACGGAGGTGCGCAGCCGTGCCGTGTCGAGGTACGCCTCGGTGGCCACGGCGTCCTGCTGGTAGCTGAGCTGGTCGCCGACGTGGGCGAGGAGTTCGACGATGGTGACGCCGATGTCGGGTGCGCGCCGCTCCGTCCATTCCGGCACGGTGAGGGCGAGTCGTTCGAGCAGCAGACGGCGAAAGCTCGCGTAGTCCTTGGCCAGGTAGTCGATGGCCGGTGCCGGGGGGATCTCCGGCGGAGCGGTGCCGCCGGCCGGGGTGCGGGCCGCAGTCTCGGGGTCGGCCTGTTGGAAGGAGAACTCGAAACAGTCGTAGCAGCGGTCGAAGCCGTGCCCGAGTGCGCGGAGCCGGTAGGTGGACCCGTCGCCCGGCCCCTCGAGCTCCACGGTCAGGCAGGTCGCCGGGGCGTCCCCGGACTCGGGGTCGGCCGGGCCGGTGACGGAGAGGACCCGGATGCCGTTGCCCCGCCGCCCGCCCTCGACACGGAAACTGTGCCGGTCCAGCCGCTCGGGGAGCCTGCCGAAGAAGAGGACGGTGAGACGGCGTCGGTCGGCGGCGACCGAGACACTCTCGATGCCGGCCAGCCCTGCATCCCGCACGGCGGCCCGTCGCTGCTCGTCGTCACAGAGCTGACGGGCGCTCATGACGAGGTCCCTCCGTGCATGAGCACGGTGTGACTCTCCCCGGTGGCCGTCAGAACGTAGTTGACGGAAACGGTCAGGGCCGACTCCTCGGTCCTGACGGCCAAGGACTCGACGGTGAGCAGGTCACCGAGCCAGTGCTGCAGGGCAGCCTGCGCGGTCATCTCGACGGCCGCCGCTAGTTCCGGGCCGTTCTGGGCGAATACCAGGTCGAGCAGACCGCAGCCGAAGTCCGGCCGGTTCACCCGTTCACCGGGGGTGGTGAAGAGCACTTGCTCGACCATGTCGCGGACATGGTCGGCGTGTTGGGTCGTCGCGGTTCGACCGCTCGCGTCGACGTTGTAGGGGAAGTCGATGTGCATCGCGCTCACGTCCCCCGCACCCGAAGCTGCATGGCCTGGACCATGGGCGGGCTGGGCGGTGTACCGACACCGACGCCCGCGCCGCAGCTCGGGGGCGGTGTCGGCTGGAGCAGCACCGGTAGCCCGTTGACCAGTACCCGGGTGGAGGTCTGGGTCCACCGGATACTTGTACAGGGCGGCGCCCCCAGGGAAGCCGCCGGGAAGCCGCAGCCGAGGACGACGAAGGTGTCCGCCGTCGTGGCGACGGGCTGCCTGCCGACGAGCACCCGCTGCTGGGCGGGTGCCGGAGGGTTCGCGGACCCTTGGTGGGCGCACGTCACCGTGGCACCGCTGTGGAGAATCAGGCCGGGCATCTCGTTCTCCTCACTGCACCGTCAGCGCTTCGCCGTTGATGCACACCCGGTTTCCCTCGAGCTTGATGCTCGCGAGCCCGGGGCCCGTACCGCACGAGATCTCGATGGACGTCTCGTTGATCTTGATGAACGGCCCGATGGCGCCGTGGAGTTGCAAAGTGATGGCCCCGCCGCCGGTCGGTCCGCTCTTGTCACTGATGACCAGGGCGTTCTGGGAAGGTGTGGCGAGCACGATCTGCGGGACCCCCGGCGGGGTGGACTTTGCGGCGGGCGGCACCTCGCCCGCGCCGCCTCGCCAGAAACCGGTCCACACAGCTTTGTTGAGGTCGCCTTCGAGGAACTGCAGCCACACCCCGGAATTCTGCAGCGGCACGACGTACATGCCGCTGGCCGTCCCCGCCACCGGAGACAGTGGCGTGGCCCAGATGCACGGGTCGTCCCCGAGGACCTCCGACACTCGCACCAGCAAGCGCCCCATGCCGGTGGTGTCCACGTTGGACACCACCACGCCCTGATAGAGGCCGTGCCATTTCTTCACGGACTGAGCCGTCACGGGATCACCACCGGTGTGTTGGAGACGAGAGCGTCTCGGGTGAGGGTGAAGCTCTGCTTGTACGCACCGCGGGCGATGTCGTGCGTGACACTGCGCACGTAGTAGAGGCCGTCGTAGGTCAGGCCCGCGCCGCGTACCCCCACGAGGTTGCGGGCGCTGAGCACGTGTCCGTAGCGCAGTACGTCGAGTTTGCCCTGACCGGTGACGGCGTCGGCGGACTTGGCGGTACGGCTCAGCCCCAACAGCAGAGTCTCCGCGAGCGACCGGCCGGTCTGTCCGGGCAGTGGTTCCTCGCGCAGAACCGGGGCCGGCCGCAGAGCAAGGGGTGGGTGGAGCAGACTGACGTCGGGTACCGGTACGGGTAGATCGACCTTGGTGACGGGTTCGACGCGGCGGGCCGTGTACCGGGTGTGGGACAGTCCGTCGAAGCCGAAGGTCAGCGATTCGACGTTGCCCGCCGTCCCGGAGTCGACCGTGAGAGCCGGCTGCGGCAGACCCGCACGGACCTCCGGACCCCAGTAGGCGATGCTCACTCCTGGAGCGGGGCCGGGTTCGATGAAGAACACGTAGCCGACCTCGTCGGCGAGCGAGCGGAGATAGGCGAGGTCGGTGGCGGACTGGACCGGGACCTCGATGGCCGGGTTCGGAAGGTTGCTGATCACCGGCGGGACGGCCAGCGGGACAATTCCGTACTGCGCGTATCCGGCGCACACCAGCATCACCCGCAGGTGGTGCGGCAGGCCCGGATAGCAGCGCTCGACGTGCCGGAGGTCCATGAGCAGCGACAGATCCTCGCCGGTCAGTGTGAGGGTGGAACTGCCGGGGGCCTGACCGGGGTTCATCTCCTGACGGGTGATCACCCCGTCCATCAGGACATGCGGCAGGCCGGCGACCACGGCCACCACAACCACCCGGGTCTTGGGATCGAGCAGCCCCGTGGGCAGCATCACCTGAGTCACTGGCGACCGCTTGCTCACCGCGAAGGTCAGCTGGAAACCGCTGGCCGAACCACTGGACGAGGTGACCTGAACCGACTGCAGGGCGTCGATGAGGGCGGGAGGTGCGGGCGCCGGCACCACCTTTCCCATGAGCAGCATCAGCTGGAGGCTGCGCGTCATGACGGGGCCGGGCCCATGGCCATGGGCAGGCTCCCCGGCACACCTGCCGGAAGAGCGATCCGCAGCCGACGACCGGGCACTGCCGTGAGATCGTCGGGCCGCATCGCCCCGTTGGCATCGGCGATCCGCCACGCCTGGTCCGGGTCGCCGTACTGCCTGGCCGCGATCCGGTCCAGCCGGTCGCCGGGTGCGACGACCTGAGCGCCGACGGACATCAGATCGCCCGGCTGCGGCAGGAACCGACGCCGCACATAGGTGACGGTCCGTCCGTCAGGCGTCATCAGGGTCGCTGTGGCGATGCCGTGGTACCTGCTGGTGGGGTCGAACATTCCTACCTCTCGGGGTCGTCCCGTGGCACTCAGATCCCGTTGTAGCCGACCGCTCCCGGGCCGTATCCGATCAGTGCAGCGAACCGCTCCTTGCTCTGCTGGTAACGGATGAAGAGGGCGCCCGCCTTGTGGGAGAAGCCGACGTCGTCGACGGTGAGGACGCGGACGGACAGACCGACCTTGGCTCTGATGGGATTCAGTTCTCCGTCGTAGGCCTCCTCCGTGACGGTGAAGTCCGTGATGCGTACGGGAACGACCCGGCGCCGACCGAGCACCAGCACCGTCAGCGGGGCTTCCACCGGGGCGATCTCCAACATCCCCCGCGACGCCATGTCATTCTCCTGCGCCAGCTGCGCACTGCTCGGACAGACCGCCGTCTCCAGCGCGGACAATGCCCCGAACAGCCCAGCACCTGCCATGGGCGCGGCGCCGGCCACCGGCTTCAACTGATCTGCCGCATCGAACTCCGCGTCGATCTTGAACGTCTCGTGCGGCGGCCCCTTCAGCCGCAACGCCTCCAGCCGGTCCCCTGGTTCACCGCCGATGCCCTGCGGCTGGAGTGTGCGTGTGAGCGTGTCGGGGTTGTACTGAAACGGAGCCACCCGCAGGACTCGCCCCTGCTCGGGGTCGAGGAACACGAAGCCGCCGCGGGGCGGGGTGGGGGTGGTCACGAGGGATAACCTGCTCTCCGGTGTCTTGCTTGAAGCGGGCGCCCCGCGGAACAGAAGCCCCGTCTTGCTGACCCTCCGTGACCGAAGCCGAGCTACGGCCCGCCTGAAGTGGCGAGGCGGGCTGCGTGTCCGCTCGGTCAGCACGTTCTTTCATTCCGCTCTCCCCGGCGGCAGGCGCAGGCTGCCGTGGACCGCCCGGGCGATATGGCGTCCGAAGGAGGCGGGATCTGCTGCGGCGGCGATCGTCGGCGGGGTGGCGCGGCGCAGGTGGCGGTCCTGGCGGGGGGCGACCGGGTCGCGGGACAGCAGGTCGCCGAGCTCGGATTCCAGGGCCGTACGGAGGACGGCGGTGTCGCCGGGGGCGATGCCGTCGAAGATCAGCCGTCCGATGCGCAGCTCGATTCTCATGCTGTCACCCCCGCCGCGCCGTCCCAGACGAAGTCGCCTTCGGACAGCGGCGTTTCCACCTTGCGCAGTTCCGTCCGGGCGGCAGTCAGGACCGCCGCCATCCCGATCGAGGTACCGGCCGAGGCGGCGGCGAAGGCGGCGTTGAGTGCGATGTTGCGGATCATTCCGCCGCTCAGTGGCAGCCCGGCGAGGCGGTCCAGGTCGAGGGGGTCGACCGGAGCTGTCTGCGGGAAGACCCGCGCCCACATCTCGCGACGTTCCGTGGTGTCGGGGAAGGCGAAGGGAACGATGAACCGCAGCCGCCGCAGGAACGCGGTGTCCAGGGAACGGCGAAGGTTCGTGGCGAGGATCGCCAGCCCCTGGTATGCCTCCATTCGCTGCAGCAGATAGCTGACCTCGATGTTGGCGTACCGGTCATGGGAGTCCTTGACCTGGCTGCGCTTGCCGAACAGCGCGTCCGCCTCGTCGAAGAAGAGGATGGCACCGCCGGGCTCGGCGGCGTCGAACAGCCGGCGCAGGTTCTTCTCCGTCTCGCCGATGTACTTGCTGACGGCCGCCGACAGATCGACCCGGTACAGGTCGAGGTTCAGGTGCCGCGCGAGGACCTCGGCCGCCATCGTCTTGCCGGTACCGCTCGGACCGGTGAACAGGGCGCTGATGCCCAGTCCCCGGTTGTGTCGCTCTGCGAAACCCCAGTTCTGATAGACCGTGCAGCGCTGCGCCACCTGGTCGCCGATCTGCCGTAGCAGGGCGGCCTCCTGGGCGGGCAGCACGATGTCGTCCCAGTTCGCCTTCGGCTCCAGGCGCTGGGCCAGGGCGCCCAGACGCGGCCGGGTGCGCGCCAGGCACGTGCGCCAGGCCGCGTCGGGGCCGGTGGCCGACGCGGTCGCGATCTCCTGGATCGCGGACAGGCCCAGCGCGAACTGGCCGGCCAGCCGGTCCGCGTCCGCCGCGGGGAACGCTGTCCTCCAGGCGGCTGCGCGTTCGGCGACCGGAGGGGGCGCGATGTCCAGCCCGTGCGTCGGGGCCGGTACGTCGGGCCGCAACTCCCGGGTCGCGACGAAGCACGGGCCGCCGCTTCGCTCCAGGAAGCGCCCGACCGGCCGGTCCCTCGTGTCGTCTGCCGTGCCGACGAGCTCGGTGTCGTCCGCGTCGAGGTACAGGGCGAGCGGGAGCAGCAGGGCCTCCCGCTGCCAGAGCCTCGCGACGCTCTCGAGTTCTGCCGTCGGCTCGGGAAGCAGCCCGGTCGGCAGCCTGTACAGCAGCAGACCCAGCTGGGCGGCGGACTGCGCGGCGACCGACTGTTTGCTCTCGCTGTCGGCGCCGAGGAGCTGGATGACAGGCAGCCTGCCCCCGGTCCCGGAGGGCGTCGGCCGCCAGCAGTCCGTGATCTCCTCCTCGGCGGAGTGCCCGGGCGGTGCGAGTCCACTTGGCGCGACGTGCCACTCCACGGCTGTGAGGAAGGGCTCGAGGCGGTCGTCGAGGTAGTCCAGTCCTTTGACGTGGTTCACGATCCGCTCGTCGGCGCGCAGCGGGCTGGTCACCAGAGGCTGTTCGGCCGTCCGGCCGATCTCCACGAGCCGCCAGAAACGCAGCCCGCGGTAGGGGGACATGATGTCCCAGGCGGGGTCGGGGAAGAGGGACAGAGCCAGTGCGAAGGTCGGGCCGGACGGCATGGGACGGCCCTGGGCCCGGGCGCACAGGTCGGCGATGGAGGGGTCCAGCTCCTGGGCGACGCAGAGCAGCAGTGTGTGCTGTTCGAAGGGGGAGAGTTGGAGCAGACGGCCGAGACTGATCAGGGCAGGGGGAGGGTGGGCCTCGGCCGCGTGTTGCATGTCCTCCTCGGCGGCCTTGAGCTCTCCCTCGGCGACGGTCGTCGCGGCGGGTCCGGATCGCTGCTCGATGTACGCACGGAGGATCAGCCGCAGCCATGCGAGCGCGGCCGACAGATACCGGTCGTTGTCCGCCTGCCAGCTGTCCTCCGGGTCCCGCGCCGACGTGGAGTTCGCCGTCCGCAGTGGACCGGTCGGGATCTCGGGCTCGGAGGCGGAAGCGGTCGTCACGTCACCACCACCGCTGTGTCGGCGGCGAACTGCGGCTGCGCGGAGTTGGCATCCAGCAGAGGGCTGTCGACACCGTCGACCCGCAATCGCAGCGCGTACCGACCGGGCAGGGCATCGGCCACCCGGAAGCTGAGCGTACGGGTGGCCCGGTCGAACTGCTCTGCCGGCACCGGCAATTCCCCGACAAGCAATTCGACGCGCTGGTCGGGGTGCACCGCGGTTTCGCACGTCACCTCGACCAACGCTGTGCCTCTGGCGTCACGCTCGACGGGCAACGGCAGGCTGCTCGTGATCCTCGGGGCGATGCTCACCGGCAGGTCCTTGGTGGTCTGTTCCCTTCCGTCGGGCGTCGTGAGCAGTAGCGTCGCCGACCAGGTGCCCGCAGCGAGATCGTCGGGGAGAGGGGCACGTACTTCCGTGTCGCTGATCTTCCGGACGTCCTGGACAAGGCGGTTGCCGTGCAAGGGGTGTGTGAGACGAAGAGACGGGACACCGGAGTCGAGTCGCTGCCCTGTGAGGACCAGGTCGTGCCCGGGCAGCGTGACCGGCACGGTGAACGCGTCCAGCGTCGGCCAACGGCTGGCGGCACTGGCGGCGGCCTCGAGGCCTCGGCCGTGCTCGCCGCGGCGTACGACCGGCAGCGGCGCGCGGCCCGGGAGCGTGCTGTCGATCAGCACGGCGCGGGCTTCGTAGGCGACCGAGGTGCGGTACGGGCTCTGGAACGCGGTCCACAGTTTGGAGTTGTCTTCTACGCCGAGAGGGATGTGAGTGACTCTCACCCGCTCTGCCTGCCGGTGGAGGTTGCTGAAGGGAGCGGCGGACTTGAGGTCGGCCGGACGGAGTTCGGGGTGGTCGAGCAAGGCCAACATCGCGACGACGAGGATGCGGTGGGCGGCTGAAGGGGCCGCGTCCCCGCTCGCGTACGGGGTGATCAGGTAGTGCAGGATCAGGGGGAGCATGGGGCGGCGGCTCTCACCGGGGCGCGTGCCGTCCGGGTCGGCGTTGAGCCACCCGCCGTCGACCGATGTCTGGTACAGAAAGATGTTGAGTCCGGCGGCGGGGTGCTCGACAACCACTTCGTCAGGGGGTAGGGCGGTCACCATGATTCCGGGCACCATGCGGCCCACCGCGCCTTGCAGGATGGCGCGGAGAGTCTCCGTCACGGCGGCTACCGCGAAGGCGTCGCTCACGACCGCCCCCGGAGGTATTCATCGAGACTGAGCTGGGGCCGCCGGGGAGACGAGCGGGGCGCGACGGCCGGTGGCGGGGCGGCTCGGACCTCGAGCCGGTCGATGGTGATGCGTACAACCGGTTCGGCGGTCACCGGTGTGCCAGGCGCCCGCCCCTCCGTGGGCGGCGCGGTGGCGGCGGGGGGAGCGACCGAGGGCCGTACGGCGTGGGAGGTGTGGGCGCGGTCGCCCGGTGCGCTAGGCCGGGCTGCCGGTGCGAAAGGCGGACCGCTGTGTACGGGGAGGTCGACTTCGAGGATGTCTGCGGCACCTGGTGAAACGCGCTCATCGCCGGGCCCAGGCCCGTCGCTCTGGGCGGACGTTACGACTACTTGGGCACCGGCAACCCGCGCCTCGGGCTGCACGACGAAATGGGACCGGTCTCCGCCCTGGGGCCCGTCTGTGGACGCCCATTTCGGCGTCGGTGACGAGCGGCTCTTTGGCTCTGCGACGACGTTGCGGTCCCAGTCCCCAGTGTCGGCCGCACCTCGCGTGGTGGTCGCTCCAGAGGTGGTGGTCGGTCTCGTAGTAGGGGTGCCCGACGTAAGGGCGGCGGACAGCCCGGATGGGGCATCCGAGCCCGGCTCGACGGATGCTGTCGCGAGGGGGGATCGTGGGCGGGGCCCGGGTCCTGGGTTGTTGTCCAGCGTCAGTCCGGCGTCGGGCTGCGGGGCCGGTGCGCGCCACGGGGCGATGTCCGCCCGAGGGCTGTCGGTGTGCAGGCCGGGGCCGAGGAGGGCCTGGGCCACGTCTCTTGTCCCGGCCGCTGCCCGGGGCAGGGGCCGGCCAGGCGTCGTACCGTCTGCCGTCGCAGTCCGTGGCCCCTGCTCCGGATCCGGTGCGGTCGTCCTTGATTCGGGCTCCTGACCCGGCCGTGGCTCCGGCGCCGTATCGGGTTCGTGCTGTGGCCCTGGCCCTGGCCCCGGCGGGGTCGAGGCATGTGGCTCCCGTCCGGCAAGTGCCGGAGAGTGCTTTTCCGCGGACACCGGAGGAACGGAATCGGTGTCCGTTTGCAGGCGTGGTGCGGCCGCGTCGAACATGTTTGGCAACAGGGGCCGCAGCCTTGGTCCAGGCTCCCGCAGCAGTCGGCCGACGAAGTCGCTCATCCGGCCGTCGCCTCCAGGTAGAACCGGCGCCGGGCCGGGCTCACAGCCAGGACATCGGACTCCGACCAGCCGTACACACGGGCGAGCGTGTGCACTTCATGGAGGAGCCGACGCGCATACCCCTCGACCTCCGCCCACAGATAGTCGGCGACGTCGAGTGCCGCGGTCCAGGTGTGGCGGCAGTACGGACAGGTGAGCGGGAGGACAGTGTCGGCGCCCGGATCGAGGTCGGCGAGGCGTTGCGCCACCGTTTCGAGGACCCCTTCCGGCAGGACGTCCGCCGCAGGGTTCGTGCCGATAACGCAGCGGCTGAGCAAAGTACGGCGGGCCCCGGGGGAAGCGGGGTCGACAGTCAGCAGGTCTCGTCCGGTGAGTGCGCGGTACGTGACCTCGTACCCCTCGGCCAGCAGTGTGGCCGGATCACGCCTCGGGCCCGGCAGGTTCAGCCTCCCGGGCACTCGCAGCTCGTCCGTGGTGACCGAGACCTCGAGAGGCTCGTCGCAGTCCGGGCAGTCGGCAGCACATGGCAGGGCGGAACCGAAGGATCCCTCGCGCAGGTCGAGCAGCAGCGCGTTCAGGTCGGCCAGGGTGAGATCGGCGACTGCTTCGCCGGGCGGCGCCGCTGCCGCGGCCAGCAGGAGAGCGCGGACAGGCGACGCCTGCCCGTCCCCGGTTTCCCACAAGCCGAGCAATTGTGTCTCGGTCAGTTCCGGCCTCATCGGGTCATCCCGACGCCGTGTCACTGAACTGCGGCTGCTGTGGCGGGTTCGTGCGCTCCCGAACCCAACCGTGGTGCTCCAGCTTGATGTGCTCGAAGGCGACGCCGTTGGCGTTGGCGTCGAGATCCGGCAGACCCTGGTACTCCGAGACCCAGCAGTCGTGGACGGAGTACGAGAGCACTTGCTGACCGCCCTCGTCGAACACATCGATGATCAGGTCGCGGCGGAAGTCCTTGAGGGAGGTCTCCAGGCCCCCCGCCGAGTTCCGCAGGCTCCACACTCGGTTGGCCCATTCCTCGAAGGCTGTGTCGATGGTGCAGCCGCGCTCCAGGGTGATGGCCTCGTATTCGGTTCGGCCGGGAAGCTTGTGGCTGCTTCCCGGATCGCCGCCGTCACGGTGTTTGATGACCTCGGTGGTCCGTTTCAGCCCGCTGACCTTGCTGATTCCCGCGATGTACTCGGTGGATCCACTGAACTTCACCCGGAACCGGAAGTTCTTGAAAGGGTCCCGGCGCGTGATTTGCGGCATCAGCCGTCCTCCTAGACCTGGATCTGCCCGGCCAGTTGTTGAATATGGACGATCACGAATTCAGCCGGCTTCAGCGGGGCGAAGCCGACCTGGACGTTGACGATTCCGCGGTCGATGTCGTTCTGCGGGTTGTTCTCCCGGTCGCACTTGACCAGATACGCCTCCTGGGGCGTCCGTCCCTGGAAGGCACCCGCACGGAACAGCGAGTTCATGAACGATCCGACGTTCAGCCGGATCGACGCCCACAGCGGCTCGTCGTTGGGCTCGAATACCACCCACTGGGTCCCGCGGAAGAGACTCTCCTCGACGAACAGGGCAAGTCGGCGCACCGGTAGGTACTTCCATTCGTCGGCGAGCCGGTCCGCTCCCCGCATGGTGCGCGCACCCCAGGCCACCGGTCCCACGGCCGGCAGCCGGCGCAGGCAGTTGATGCCAAGAGGGTTGAGCCGACCGTTCTCCAGGTCGGTGAGCGGCACTTCCAACTCGCTGACGCCGTTGAGCGAGGCGTCCGTGCCCGCCGCGGCCTTCCACACGCCGCGTTGCACATCGGTCCGCGCAAGAACGCCGGCCATGACCCCGCAGGGCGGGAACGGCATCAGCGCGCCTTCGCGCAGCGGGTCGGGTGCGACGATCTGCGGAAAGTAGAGTGCGGCGTTCTTCGTGGGCTCACCGTTGGGCAGGGACGGGTGGCCGTTCTTCGCGAAGTCCGCGACCCAGTCGAGCGACGGCGCGGCGCCCCCGGATCGGTCGGTCCAGTTCTTGGGCGGATCCACCAGCAGGATGGCACGTCGGTCGACGCAAAGTTTCAGCGCCTGTTCCAGAAGTCCTTTCACCGCTCCGTCCTGGCCGGCGAGATGGCGGTGGCAGCCGGGCAGACATAGCAGATTGAAGATCTCTGTCTTCAGTAGTTGGAAGAGGCCTGTCTTGTCGTTCTCGCCTTGGGAATACCTGTAACTATCCCCTGTTGGCATGACGTCGTCGGGGGAGCCGGCTTGGCCCGGGGTGCGGAAGTATTCCTTGGCTTCGTCTGGCTTCTCGGGATCGGCCATGGGGTCGGTGTGGGGCGTCTCCGGCGTGTCGTTCGCGATGGGCAGCTCGTGGATGGAGTGGTCTGGGTCCGGCTTGACCAGCTGGGAGGTGGCCAGCAGGTGTTCGAGACTGCGGGGGCTGTCCATCTCGATGCTGACGTTGAGGTACCTCTCCTCCGCGCCGGTGCCGGTGTCCCGGATCGTCAAGTTGTACAGCTTGCGCTTCTCCGGATCCTGGTTCAGGCCTTCCGAGGTGTCGTAGTCGACCCGGGAGCGCAGATTCCGCGCCCACGAACCAGGGCTGGCGGCCACGAGGACAGGCCCGCCGGTGACGCCGCTGAGGGAGGAGTTGGCTGCCCGGGTCTTGGCAACCGCCTTGGTGGACTCGGACTCGGACTCGGACTCGGAGTCGGAGTCGGAGTCGGAGTCGGATTGGGGAGCGTGAGCCGGGGCGGGAGCACTGACATCTGCCCCCTGTGAGCGACCGATGGGGAGCACCACGCATTCGGTGGTGCCCACGACCCTGACGATCTCTGCCTCGCTGCCACCGTTCATGTAGAACTGGTAGACGGCGTAGCTCAGAGGACTGTCCGAGTGCAGGCCGCCAAAAACGCTCTCGTAGTCCGCCCAACTGGTGATGTGCACCGGCCGGTCCACCGGCCCGCGGGGCGCGTATCCGACGAACGCGGCGACAGCGGTCGGGACTCCGGTGATGGTCCGGACCGCGCTCTTGACCTCATCGATGTAGACGCCGGGAAAGGTGGGGCTCACAGGCATGGAAGCCTCTTTTCTCCAGCCCGGATACGCCGCCTGCCCCGGGCATCTGCCGACCGTCTCCGGCAAGCCGAGGCGGCCGCGCAGGCAGCGGACGGTGAATGACGCTGTTCGAAGATCTTTTACGCAGCGTAGGCAGACTGTGCGGCGGGTGGGGTGCAGGAGAGGGGTCTCTCCTTCGATGGAGTGATGGCTTGGGGCTGATCAGCCGCCCCACCTACGAGCGGGCGCCTGCCTTGGCCGCTGCACGGACAGGACAGCCGGATTTGGGAGGGCGTCGAGCCAGCGGGCCGCGCCGGCGATCAGGTCTGGCCAAAGGCCGACGGCGGGTGAATCGTGAGCATCGGCAGCCATGCCAGTAACCGCGCCGTACCGTCCGTGTCATGACGTCACGCCAGAAGGCGTTCACAGCGGCGACAAGAGCACACGCTCGCCGCCCTGGGGCGGCACGAGGAATCTCTCGACGCAATCAACGAGGTCGTCACCATTGGGCGATCGCTGACCGATCTACATCCCGCAGTGCGCCGGAACGATTTTGGGCGGTCACTAGAGATGTCGTCATGGATGGAATCCCAGCTCGCGAATCCGTTCCAGTGAGCGTTTTCAGCGTTGCCTCTCCAGGGTGAGGACGGCTTTGGCGATGACGGTCATGCGGTTGGGGCTGATGTGGGATCTGCGGAAGATCTGCCAGGACTTCAGCTGTGCCATGGCGCGTTCGACCGGAGCCCTGGCTTGGGCAAGGGACCGGTTGACGGTGTGCTGGGTCGGGGTCAGCTCTCCGCCTGGTGGCCGTTTGGGGCCGGTGGTGACCCAGGTGCCTGGCGCCCGTGACGGGCCGTCGTCGCGCGCGCCCGGGGTTGAGGAGGTGTCTGCCGAGGAGTGCAGATGTCCGGGTGTCTCCGGCCTCTCAGGAGCGCCGGGTTCAGGCCGAGCCGGTCGACCCGGGCCTCGCTCCGGCGGGCCCGCCCACGACCGTGAGCAGGTCCACGACGAAGATCAGCGTCGAGCCCGCCGGGATCAACGGAGAGGGTGACTGCTTGCCGTAACCGAGACGCGGGGGAACGATGATCTCGCGCCGACCGCCGACCTTCATTCCTCTTACTCCCCGGTCCCAGCCCTTGATGACCCTGCCACCGCCCACGGCGAACTTGAACGGGCTGCCCCGCTCCCAGGAGGAGTCGAACTCTCTTCCGGACGCGAACGTGACCCCTACATAGTGAACCTGGACGACCCTGCCCGGCTGCGCCTCGGGTCCGTCCCCAATCACGAGGTCCCGGATCGTCAGCTCGGTGGGTGCGTCACCGTCCGGAACCTCGATTCCGGGCTTCGTCAGTTCGCTCATCGCGGTCCCATCGCTCGCCACCGGAATCCCTCGCACGGGCCGGCCGGACACATGGACATTCCATGCGGCAGGCGATCACGCTACCGGCAATGCCCATGCTCCGAGGTGCACCCCGTGCCACGGCACACGGCTCTCGCGTCCGGGGAAGCCGGCACCAACGCGGGCGCCGGGGGAGGGTGCCCGGGCCCCGGAGGCGGGTCAAGGACCGATCGGTGCGCGACCGGCGCATTCGGCCAACCGCCGAGCGCTATGGCGGCCGTCCGGGCCCAGTCCAGGGCTCCAGCGCCAGCTTTGCGACGGCGCGGGGTTCGAGCTCCTTCGCAGACGAGTCCTGTCAGCGTGACTGAGGCTCGCCCGACCACAAGAAGAGGACCAGAGCCAAGGCGCATAGCCAGGGTTGTGACCGCGCTACTCACGTGCCGCTTCTTTCGGGGAACCAGAACGCCGAGCGTGGTTCAGGAACCCGGGCTGCTACTGCAGAGGATCTGGCTGGGCGCCGCACCGCGCTGGTGTGCGTCGCTTCGGTCACCTGGACGTTCAGAGCGGGCCCGGCGACGGGACGCTGGTCGGGGCGGCGGCTACTGGGGGCGTTCCGGCCGGAGCAGGGGCGGGTGCAGGGCGGTGGCCGGGCCGGCGCGGTAGAGCGCGGCGGGTTTGCCGCGGCCGCCAGTGAGGCGGGCGCCGCCGGGGACGGCCTGCACGAAGCCGGGGGCGGCGAGCACCTTGCGGCGGAAGTTGGGGCGGTCGAGGGCGGTGTCCCAGACGGTTTCGTAGACGGCTTGCAACTCGCCGAGGGTGAACTCGGGCGGGCAGAAGGCGGTGGCCAGGCAGGTGTACTCCAGCCTGGCCTGGACCTGTTCGCGGGCATCGGCGAGGATGCGGTCGTGGTCGAAGGCGAGGGCGGCGACCTCGGCCTCGGCGAGCGGCACCCACTGGGCCTGGGCGGCGTCGCCGCCGGCCGCGGGTTCGGGTAGATCGGGAACCAATGCGGCGAAGGCCACGGAGACCACCCGCATCCGGGGATCGCGGTCCGGGTCGCTGTAGGTGCGCACCTGCTCCAGGTGGAGGCCGTCGAGCAGCGACTCCGGCAGGCCGGTCTCCTCGGCGAGTTCGCGGCGGGAGGCCTCCTCGGCCGACTCGCGGGGCAGCAGGAAGCTGCCGGGCAGCGCCCAGGCGCCCGCGTACGGCTCCTGGCCGCGCCGGATCAACAGCACATGCAGAGCAGCGGCGCGCACGGTGAGCACGGCGAGGTCGACGGTCACCGCGAACGGCTCGTACGCGGACGGGTCGTACGCTGACGGGTCGTACGGCGCGGCGGCCGTCACCGGTGTTCCGGGAGCGGGTCGGTGAAGTGCCAGCCCTCGGCGAGCAGGCCGTCCACCGCCGCAACGGCGGTGCGCAGCCGCTCTTCGGGGCTGCCGGTGACCAGCAGGAACCGGCGGCCGGTGCGCTCCAGTTGCTCCCGGAACCGGCCGGTCATCCACGGGCGCAGATGCGGGCCGTCGCGCAGGCCGTCGTCCTCGAAGGGCACACCCTCGTGGTCGGTGAGCAGGTACAGGTGGCGCGGGGTGCGGGCGGCGACGGCCGCCACCTCGGGGCTGGGCGCTCCGAGGTAGCGCTCGTGCCAGATCGTGGTGGCGAAGGAGTCGGTGTCGCAGAAGAGCACGGGGGAGCCGCCACGGGCTGCCCGCTGTTCGTCGGCGTCCTGGCGGCGGGCGATGACGGGGAACTCCTCGGAGGTGAACTCGGCCTCCGCCCAGCCGGCTCCGGGGTCGGCGGCCCTCAGAGCGGCGAGTTTCTCCTCGCTGTACGCGCGCCCGTATTCGGGCACCCAGCCGGTGTCCGTCCAGATGCCGCCGCGCGCGCGGTAGTGGGCGGCCAGCGCCCGGGAGAGGGTGGTGGTGCCGGTGGACTCGGCGCCGAGGACGACCACGCGCCGGGCGAGGGCGCCGCGCACGCCCGGGCCGAGGAATTCCCAGCAGCCCACCGGGTCCTTGCGTACGGCCGTGCCGGAGACGGGGTACGTGGTGCGGTCGGGGTCCACGCGGACCTCGGCCGCACCGAACCGACGGGCCAATTCGGTGCCGTAGGACTCGGAGGTGAACACGGCGTCCACAGGTTCCGGGACGGCCGTGCGGAAGACCGTCATGTGGGCGTCCCATATCGCGGGGTCGTGCAGGTCGACCGGGTGGTCGTCGACGGCGCCGACGATGACGGCCCCTGGGTGGGCCTCGCGCATCCACACGACCCGGTCGGCGAGCGGCACCGACTCCACGGAGGCGGCGCAGACCAGGACGGTCAGCCGGTCGCACTGCGCGAGGGCGGTGCGGACGAGGTGGTGGTGGCCGGCGTGCGGCGGATAGAACTTGCCGAGCACCAGGCCGTGCCGGTACAGGCGGGCGGTTGCGCTCACGCCGTCACCGCCGTGGCCTGGCGGGGGCTGGCGGACGCAAGGGTGCGCCGCCAGCCGAGGAGGCCGACCACGCACAGGGCGAGGAAGCCGGCGTACAGCAGAGAGGTCAAGTACAGGCCCTTGTAGGCGTACAGAGGGATGTAGATCAGGTCGGCGGCGATCCACAGCCACCAGGACTCAAGCAGCTTGCGGCACTGTCCGTAGGTGGCTGTCAGAGAGAGGGCGGTGGTGAGCGCGTCCCAGAAGGGGACGGTGGAGTCGGTGGCCCGGTCCAGCAGCAGGGTGAGGGCGGCGGTGCCCAGCACTCCGGCAGCAGCGAGCCAGGCCCATTCGACACCGGTGGTGCGGCGCACCGGCAGGGCGTCGGCGGTGCCCCGTCCGCCGCCGCGGGCCCAGATCCACCAGCCGTAGGCGGCCAGCGCGATGAAGACGACCTGGAGGCCGGCGTCGGCGTACAGGCCGGCCTGGAGGAAGAGCACGATGAAGAAGACGTTGTTGGCGATGCCGACGGGCCAGTTGGCGATGTGCTGACGGGCCACCAGCCAGACGCAGACGGCGCCGGTGGCGAAGCCGAGCGCTTCGGTCCAGCTGAGGTTCCAGTTCACAGGCGACTCCTTAATAGTCGCCATGACTATAAATAGCTGGCGGGTGGAAGACAAGGGAGAAGCCCGTGGCGCCTGAGGTGCCGCCGCGTCACCGCACATGGGTGACGTCGTGTTGATCGCTGCCGGTGACGTGACGGCGAGCGGGGTTCCGCTGTCGACGATCGGGTGGGCTTGGAGTTGGGGCCGGGAGCGGTCGTCAAGCGAAGGGCCGACGACCGCGCGTTCCACCTCCGGGATGACGTGCCGGATACCGCGCAAGGTGCGGATCTTAGGGTTGTTTGCGCATCAGAGATACGGCAGAGCTGATGCCGTGTTCGCAGCGGGCTGCCGCCCGGGGCCGGAAGATTCGTCGGACAGGGTCAATCCTTCTTGATGAGGCCTTCCCACATCCCTTTGCCTGCCGCGTCTTTGATCACGTCGCGGGCGGCATCTGACTGTGAAAGCAGCGCGACGAGCGCGGTCAGCAACAACGGCAGCCTGAAGGCTTCCGCTCCATCGAGCCCCGGTACATAAGGGAGTGCAAGGCCGACCGCCGCCAGGAGCGCTGCCGGAACCAGTTTCCTGACAGTTCCGGCCCACAGACGCTTTGGTCTCACCTCGGGGGCGTGTGTCAGCAGGGCCGGCCAGTCCTCGGCCGAGCATGCCGCGAGCAGTCCTGCGAGCAGAGAATCGCGGATCCTGTTGAATTCGGCGGAACTGCGTGCGTGGAGTGTGGCGTCGGCGTGCCTCCGGACCAGGGCGGCGATTCTGCGGTGGTCGCTGCGTGCCTCGGCGCGACCCTTTCTGTCCCACCAAGGCGTTGAGGCAGCACAGATGGGGTCGGTTTCGATCCGTCGTGCAGCCGTCAGGAGCGTGGCCCGCGGCCTGCGCACCCGGGAGATCGAGAATGCGCCCTCGCGGATGGGGCCACCCATGCTCACGGCAGCGTCAAGGAGGTTCCAGACCAGGAGGTCGCCCCAGTGCGCGCGACGGATGAACCAGCGGCGGTAGCAGCGAATCAGGATGAGCTGCTCTGCCAAGCCGATGAGGATCCCGAGGACGAAAAGCGTCATCACCAGGGACAGGTAGTAGGCCGGAAAATGGTGAATGGGTGTGGTGAGTCCCGTGTACACGACCACGACAAAAAGCGTCATGAACGAAAGCGTTCCGAGCGACAGGATGCAGCCCAATGCGGGATTCCCATCGATCTCATATGGCTCGAGACGTTCTTTAGCCCTCACGGAACGGGACATGCCGGCGGATACGTGCCAGGTGGTGAACTCAAATCGGCCGACCCGTACGCCGGCCTCGTTGCTGAACACACGTCCGCCGGTCAGGAAACTGGGCGGGAGGAGCATGGGGACCAGCTTCCCCCAGTCGGCCGGATGGGAAAGGTGGATTTCCCAGTAGGCCACTGCGGCCGCGACGAGCAGGAGTGCAGCTCCGGCAATGGAACTGATCAGTTGCCACTGCTCTTGCTCCTTGTCAGGAGGTCGCGCGCGGCCGGACACGACGCTCAGCGCTGCTTGCAGGCGGTCGCCTGTGCCGGCATCGACAGCGAGAGTGGGGAGATGATCCTTGAGTTCGTCCTTCGTGGAATGGTTCGGACCTGAAACATCCACGCTGTCTTCCGACGGTGTCGCAGCACTCATCGATGCCCCCCGATGCTGGTGTCGGCTTACCCGCCCACGACAAAGCAGTAAGCCTAGAACTCGCTACGGTTCGCTGGGGCCCTCTCGCGGACGGGCGTCGGGAAGCTATCGAAACATTACAGTTGGCGCACCTTTGCTGAATGCTCTTGCTCGGGACCGGTGAGTGTCCGGGCTGATTCCCAAAGGCGCCGTGATCTTCTTCTGGGGCCGTGCTCCGGGCCACGCTCCCGGGCCGTGAACGCTCGGAACCGCTCCGTGGAGAGACAGGCCTGACGAGTTCTCAGCCCGCCGAGCTCAGCCGCAGAGGTACCTCGTGGTCGCGTACGGGTGGCAGGCAGCCGGCGGTCTCGCTGCACGCTCCGTACGTGAGGAACACCCTCGCGCTGTCGGCGCCTTCGACCCGCCGGGCCGGAAGTTCGAGGGTTATCGGTCCGTCCTCGTAGACCGGCAGGCTGACGTCGAGGCCGGCCGGGCGCAGCACTCGCGGCTTCGCGTGGGTGGTCGCCGGGCCGGTGGCCCTCAGGCCGCCTTCGGCACGGATACGGGTCGGTATGCCGATCCCGTCGACTCCGCCGTTCGGCAGGGTGAGGCTGTAGAGGTGAAAACCCCTCTGCTCCGGCCGCAGCTCCGCGAGGATCAGCAGGCTGCCGTCGCGGGATTCCGCCCGCACTGTGACGGCCACCCCGCCGACCGTGAAGGGGGCGGCTTTCGCCGTGGTCCTGCTCTCTCCCGGACCTGCGCACCCGGCGAGTACGGCAGCGGCGGCCGCTACGAGCGCGCAGCCAACCCTCGAACGGCGGCCCTTGAGCCGAACGGCTACGGCCATCGCTTCAGGAACTCCTCGACCTGCGCGGCCGGCATGGTGCGGGCGTTGGCGAACTCGCCCCGGTTCGTGGCCACTTCGATCCGGCCGGACTTGGAGTCCAGGACGGTCAGGGCAGGTATGCCGCTCGTGTGCAGGTCGACGTAGCGTTCGGCCACCTTCAGGTTGTGGTCGAACTCGCCGACGTCCACCTTCACTACGTGGTACTTGGCCAGTAGGGCGGACGGTCCGGACTCCGTGAACCGGGCGCTCAGGACACGGCAGTCCAGGCACCAGTCGGCGCCGAAGTCGACGAGCACCGGACGGCCGTCCTGCTTCGCTGCCTTGAGAGCGGCCGCTATGTCGGCCGCGGCATCCGCCTTCGGATTGTAGCCTGGGGCGCCCGTTGCCGCCGAGGGTACCCGCGAAGTCGTGTCCGGTGGCGCCGACTTCGTGGCAGGTGCTGCCGAGACGCCGTCAGTGGTCCCGTGGGAGGTTATGGCCTCGCTGTCACAGCCGCTGAGTGCCGGCAGGGCGAGTGCGGCCAGCGCCAGTGCCGCGGGAAGCAGGGGGCGTCTCATGTGACTCCTTGTCGTTCTTTCCTCGGAACCCGTCGCATGTGCGGGCGCCGCTGGTGTCCCGGGTGTTGTACCGGAAAGCGGCAGATGCGCGCGTAGTTTCGCACACGGACTGGTAGGTCGGCCGCCGTCCTCCGGGTCCCCCGTGACCACCCATAGCAGTCCAAGCACACAGGCTGTTCCGCCTCTTCGATCCGCGAGGCGAAGGTGAGCCCGGTCCCGTCGACGCCCGTACGAAGCAGGGCCACACCCAGCACAAGCAGGGGTTGTCGAGCGAGCCTGCAGTGCGAAACCCCCGCCATGGTTTTTCGCGCTCAAGTAACCTGTGAAAATACGGGTTTTGGCGAGCTGTTGGGCGTGTGAGATCCCCCATCTCAGGACGCAAATGGGGGACGGTCCGAAAGCGCGGGGGATGGGCCTTCGGTCAGTCAGTTCGCGGCCGAGCGACGTGATTTGATGACGGGCGTATCGACTAGGGCGTGCCGCAGGCCGACATCGGCGCGGGGGCTTGGCGTGACGCGTCAGGCCATTCAGGAAATGTGGCCTGCTGACTGACGGCATGGACAGTCCTGGCGCTCCTTGCTTCTCCAGCCTCGATCGTTCATGAGTCTCCGTTGGTTCGCTGACGGGGGCTCTGTGTTTGTGTGGTGCGGTCTTTCGGGGCTGAGGCAGGTTGAGAGCCCGGCTGTCGCGTCGGGTGGGCGCCGGGTTCCACATCACCGGTGTGGTGGTGCGGGTTGTCGGGACGGCTGACGTGGCTGGTCAGCCGGGGTTCGGCAGGGAGTGGAGCCTGTCGATTGCGTGGGTGATGACGTCAGTCCAGGGCCATCGGGCAGGCATGCGGAGCCAGCGGCGGCGGCCGGTGTGCACGAGCTGGGCTGCGGCGGAGAACAGCCGCAAGCGGAGCTTCTTGGGCTCTCAGCGGCGGGTGTCGCCGGTCAGGGCGAGCATCGGCAGCCAGGCGAGGAGGTCGAGTGCGAGGGAGACGATCTCCAGCCAGATCTGGTTTTGTGCGGTGTCGTGCAGGGGCAGGTTGCGCAGGCCGGTGTCGCGGGCGGTGCGGATGCGGTCTTCGCAGCGGGCCCGTCGGCGGTGGCGCAGTTCCAGGCCGGCGAGTTGGCCGCCTTTGGTGTTGGTGGCGAAGCAGGTGAGCCGGTTGCCGTCGAGGTCGGTGAAGCGCAACTGGGCGCCGGGGTGTGGCCGTTCCTTGCGGACGATCAACCGCATGCCTTTCGGCCAGGTGCTCAGGTCGGAAATGCCGGTGATCTCTGCGACCCAGGCGCCGCGCCGTTCGGTGCCGCCCGCGTAGTAGGCCGGCGTCCACGCCTTCTTCGGGATCTTCAGCACGGCCTGGTGGACGGTGTCGGTGATGGTCATTCCGACGGAATACGACAGCCACCGGCCGCGCCTGGAGAGCCAGTCGAGGGAGGTGTGGGTGCCGCCGCGGGAGTCGGTCCGGATCAGCGTCTCTCGTCCCCGCCGCAGATGCTTGGGCAGTTGTGCCAGGGCGAGCCGGGTGGTTTCGATGTGGTCGGAGGCGGTGTTGGAACCGGCGTTGCCGGGCCGCAGCAGGGCGGCCACCGGCTCCCCGGACCCGGCTTGGCCTGGTCGACGAACGCGACGAGCGGGTGGTGGCCGAAGGTCTTCCTCCAGGTCGGGGCGGCGTCCTGCTTCTCGGAGTGTGAGAGCACCAGCAATCCGTCGATGTCCACAATCACCTGGCCGTCGGCGGCCGGGCTGCCTGCCCAGGCCAGCTCCCAGACACGCGTCCGCACTTCGGAACGTGCGCCGCGGATCGCTGCAAGAGCTTTCGGGCCGGACGCGGCGAGAGCGTCGACGAGGCGGGAGACGGTCGGATCGGAGGCCACCGGGCCGAACACACCCGGCTCGGCCCGCAGCATGCCAACGTCGGCCAGACAGTCGCCGCCGAGCGCGACGGCCAGGGCCACATCCAACAGGGTCTTGCCCGGATCGTGCACGGTACGCGGCTTGCGCCACGGTGCCATTGCCGCTGATATCGCGGTGTCCAGGCCGGACTTGCGGACCGTCTCGAGCAGAAGGATCGAGCCGGCCTGGGCAACCACCCCGCGGCCCCCACACTTGACACGGGCACGCGGGTACAACCCGCCACTCTTCGTCACTGGGAAGTGCCTCTCTTTCGCTACCAGGCACAGGACCCTCAGCAAGTCCTATCGTTGCAGCTCAGGGGCACTTTATGCTTTCTCGACCACCTACCGGACAGCACCCCGCGCGAAAGCCCGAGGCCAAGTGTTCGCCGAGGATCGTTGGGCGGGCTGGCATCGCGGCAATCACACAGGAGGTGGGGCCCCGCGTGGTTCCGTGACTCCGTTTGGCCTACGCATCTGTACCAGTCGTGTGTCCATCACTCGTGCCGACGGCGGGTGCGTACCGCCTCGGCGTCTTCGATGAGGTGGCGCAGCTCCGCGACGAAGCGGGCGGCGGGTGCGCCGTCGATCACGTTGTGGTCGAAGGTGATCGTCAGGTCGAGCACGTCACGGACCTCGATCCGTCCGTCCACGACACGGGGCCGCTGGGTCGCACCGCCGATGACCACCTGGAGAGGCATCAGACTCGGCGGGGCAATGCCGAACCCGCCGCCGGCGCCGAACATTCCCACCGCTGTGACCGCGACCGTCCCGGTCAGCTGGTGGAGCCGGACGGACCTGGCCAGCACTGCGTACATCGTCGGAACGAGGCCGGGGAGGCGAGTCATGGTGGTGCCGAAGCGATCAAGGAGACGCCCCGTGTCCGTCGTGGCGTAGTCGCGCTTGGCGGCCCGCAGTTCTGCCGTGAGGTCCTGTACATCGCGGATGTCGGCATCATGCAGCACATGCGGGAGAGTGAAGAGGCCTTGCCGTGTCGTGACCTCCACGAGCGTGTTCACGTCGGCATGGCGGTGCCGGACCAGCCGTGCCAGTTCCGGTAAGCATGCACCTGCCGGTGCGCCGCAGCTGCCCGCGCGACCGACCCCACGACGAACGCGGTGAACGACACCGGTTCCGCGGACCGCGCAAGCAAGTTCCGCGACCTCGTGACGTCGCGATCGACGAGGCTGTGCATGGCCGCCATGTGCCGACCGGCCCGCACGGCCGCGATCACCAGCCGCCGACTCGGCGGGAAGGGCCCGACGTCGACCCCGCGTGGCCGGTCCGCAGCAGCGGGGGACGTCGCCCGGCGGCTGCCGTCAGGTGTCATGCCGTGCTTGCGCATCGAACGGCTCCTTGCAGTCGGTTCCGTCGCCACCTCCCGGAGCCATAGCCCGGGCAGCGGTCTACCGTCACGCGTCACCGTCCCGGGCCCCTGCGGGCCGAGAACCCTGTTCCGCAGCCGCCTTGACCGCGCGGAGCGCCCCGCGCAGAACGACACCGACGCCGGGGGAGACGAGCGTCCAATAGCGGCCGAAGCGGGCGGTGGATGCCGGGTCGGTGCAGGCGGTGCGCGCCTCGTAGGTGAGCAGGGACCGCTGGGTGCCGTAGGGATGGACCACAAAGGCGGCCGCCATCTTCGCCCAGCCGACCTCGTCGAACGACGTGAAGTGCTCCGGTTCGACCCGCCGCCACTCGATGGAGGCCCGCCACGGCTTCCCGACCGCCCCGAAGACAAGCTCACGTCCCGGATTCTCGCCCAGCGCCACCCAGGGCTGGCCCTCCCAGGCTTCACCGGTGGTGTCGAACAGGTCGGCCACCCGCAGGGACGGCGGGGTCGGCATGGACCGGCCGAGGAGCCGTTCAGGCAGTCCGCGCGCCGCCATGGCCGCGTTGACGAGCGGGGAGTGGATGGTGAGCAGGTCCAGCCCGCGGGCTGCCTCGTAGGCGACGGGCGGTGCCGCGGCGAGCGCGACGCATTCGAGGCGGGAGAACCCGAACTCGGGCAGCGCACCGTCCAGCAGCAGCGGTGCACCGGCGGGATCGGCGGTCGAGTCGGCACTCATCGGAACCTCCCGGGAGCACGTGGTCACGCAGCCCGGGCGAGCCGCGCGCTCAGGTTGTGGAACTGGAGGGTCTGCATGATGAAGTGGGCGGGTTCCCAGAACACCAAGTCCATCGGCCTCGTGAGCACGCGCGGGCGGCTTCGACCGTGCGTGCGGACGATGAGGCGGGTGTCCGGGCCGACCGGTTCGAGGTGGAAGCCCCAGACCGAGCTGACGAACGCCAGCGGCGCGGGTCCACGGAGCGTGTCGAAGGGGCGGCCGGACGGCAGTCGCGTGTCGGCCCGCAGCACAAGGGTCCGTTCCGGTACGAGTGCCGCGACGGTGAACCAGGCGCGGCCGCTGGTCACCGAGGCAAGCCGCTGTCCCGGCTCCAGGCCCTGCCAATGGCGGACCATGCGATCCGCGCTCGGTCGTCCACCGTTGTCCAGCCGGTCCCAGCTGTACCAGCCACCGCGGTCGCAGCCCATCTGCGCCAGCCACCGCCAGACCGTCGAAGGCGGCGCGGGCAGGGTCGTGGCCATCGTCGAGCTGCTGTCGGCACCGGGGATGAGCTCATCCCCGGGATAGGAACGCGCAGCCTCTTCGCGAGTCGCGCCCCAGGTCAGCATCCTCGGCCGCAAAACCAGGCCGTGCAGCGCCAAGGCGACCGCGGCGGAAGCGACGGCGGCCGGCCTGAGCGTGGCTCGGTGTTCGCGCACACTTCGAGAGTTACTCATCCGGCTCGGTGGCGCCATCGGACTGCTGCGCTGCGGCGGAGGTGGCTTCGAGGGCGGACATCACCACAGCGCCGCCATCATGGTTTGAAGGTTCAGCTGACTGGCAGCCCGAACTCCGGCGCAAGCATCGCGATCAGGCGCCATCCACCTCGAACGCGGAAGCCGAACGACTCAGTCAGCCTCCGCTCTCAGGACCCTCATCGAGTCCTATCGTTGCAGCTCAAGGCACATTCTGCTTTCTCGACCAGCTACCGGACGGCACCCCTCGCGAAAGCCCGAGGCTAGGCCCCTGACGATGTGAGCAGCGCACCAAAGAAGGCACGGCAGAACTCTCTCTGTGGAACTGCGCTGCCACGCCGGGCACCGTGGCGGCGCGAGGCCGGGTCACCGATACCCAGGCCAAGGAGCGCTTGCGGAGACAAGCTATATTCGGCCGTCGCGCGGTGCTGGGGCAGCGCTTCAGCAACCTTCTTCCTGGGGGCGGGGCATGATGTGGCAGGGACTGTTTCGCCGTCGCGCGGAACCCCTTCATCCACCTGTGCGCGGTAGGTGCGGCGCGGGCCGGCACGTGTTGCGCAGCGAGCGGCTGGTGCTCTATACGCCACTCATTGCCCTGGACGTACTGGCCCCTGCAGCAGCTGGCTCTGACGCCGAGGCGCAGCGCTGGCTGGGGTTCAGGACTGACGAACTTGTGCAGAACGAAAACACGCGAGAGTGGTTTCTGTACATGCGTGCGGACGACGACCTGTCCCGGTTCGCGCCTCGCGATCGCTTCAAGATGATGAGGAAGATCGAGCAGTACTCCGAACGTTTCATTGGGCTGGCCGCCGTGCATATGGACGACGGCAGATATGCGGGCGCCACCAGCGTGGACCTGCACACTGGCGAGATCGGTGGCTGGCTGGCTCCGGGCTACCGTCAGCAGGGACTGGGCGGCGAGCTGTTTCGCGCGGCCGTCCAGCTCGGGCACCGTCATCTCGGCCTTGAAGTCGTACGAGCCGGAGCGGAGCCGACGAACACCGCTTGTCGGGGAGCACTCACCGCCGTGGGTTTCACCCCTGCCTCAGGACCGGCACGGTTCACCCTGGGCGACGGGCGTGAGATCGATGCATGCTGGTACCAGCATCGGCAGGAGGCAACTTCTCACTGCCGTAGCGGGAGCTGAGTTCGCGGTAGCCGGACAGCCGTAAGGCTGCCGGTTGTTGCGAGACGCGTCTGTCCAGTCCCCGAAGGTCGTTCACGGGACTCCGGCCAGAGCCTTGAAAGCGGCCGGAGTTGTTCTTTCTCCCATGTGGTCTTTTCAAGGAGCGGGAGATCGGGTGGGAGCGGAGCCCGGTGGGCACGCGTGTCGTGCCCACCGTGGTCTCCGAACGGTGGTTCCGCTATTGCTGTCGGGCCCGGGCTCAGCCTCAGCAGCCCGAGCTGCCTGTGCTGGACTGACCGCCCTGTAGGTCGTCGTCGTGTCCGGCAGCGATCCGTGCCCACTGCGCGGTTGGCCGTCCGTCCTTGCGGAACTGCTCGCCGCGGGCCTCGTACGGCTGCGGCCAGCCTGCCGGGGAGTCCTCCCAGGTCTCCTGCCGTCCGAAGAGGGTCATGTCGAGGATGCCGTAGGAGGGCGCCATGGGCTCGACCCCTCGGCCGGTGGTCCAGTACGTCTCGTAGACGCGGTCCCCGTCGCGGAGGTAGCACGCCTTCATGCCGAAGTGGCGGCCGGCGAGGAGCCGTTCGTGGGACTCGGCGGGTACGGAGTACCAGGGAATCTCCCAGCCCATGAAACGGCGGTAGCGTTCGGACTCCTCATAGGGGCCCTGGCAGAAGGCGGCGAAGGTGACGTCACGCTGGTGCAGATAGGACAGTTCGCGGACCTGGCCGGTGAAGAAGGTGCAGCCTTCACATTGGTCGGCGGCGGGGCGGCCTTCGTGCCACATGTGGTACGACGCGAACAGCTGGGTACGGCCGTCGAAAACGTCGATCAGGGGAACTTTTCCGTTGCCTCCGACGAGCGGCGTCGACGGGTCGACCTCGGTCATGGGCAGCCGTCGCCGTGCGGCGGCGATCGCATCACCCTCTCGGGTGTGCGCCTTCTCCCTGGCGCGCAGGGTGTCGTGTGCGGCCTGCCACTCCGAGCGGGAGACGACCGGCGGCGTGTTCATAGCAGTCATGCCCGTACTGACCCGGCAGCCGACCGAAACTCATCGGCGGGGTCCGAGCCGACTGCTGATCCCGCCACCGGGCACAACGTCCCTTGCTGACCGGTGGGAACGGCCACAGCCGTTCCCACTCGGCATCCGTCGGATCGCCCGCCCCATGCCCACAACATCGACCCGGGCACGAGGGAGTCACATGATCGGCCGGACAAGTCCTGGCCGTGTCTGAGTCGGGCCGTCAGCAGTAGAGGTTGGCTCCCGGCGTGACGCCGAGGATCGATGTGAAGCGCTGGTAGGCGTCCACGCGGCTCTGCACCTGTGCGG